>JAHDSS010000260.1 GCA_018432565.1 Kiritimatiellia bacterium | reverse complement strand
CTCGCCCTTGATTCCGGTCAGGCGTTCGATCGCCTTCAGCGCGGCCTCCACCGGACCGGCGCCCGTCGCCGAATCCTGCGTGACCTGCCCGGCTTTCTCGATCTGCACCGTCGCCGTCGGAATCGTCTGGTTTCCCGCCGACACCTGCAGGCACCGGATCGCATAGACCTTCGGAATGTCCGATATGTACTCGCGCAGCAGTTCGACGATGTCGTCGTCGTACACCACCTTTTTCTTGTCCGCCAGCGCGATGAAGGCGTCATAGACGCCCTGGAGCTGATCGGGACTGACCTTGATGCCCATGCGGTGCAGATGCGCGGAGAATCCCGCGCGCCCGCTGTGCTTGCCCAGCACCAGGTCCGTGCCCGTCACCACCCCCACGTCCTCGGGACGCATGATCTCGTAGGTCTCGCGGTGCTTGAGCATGCCGTCCTGGTGGATGCCCGACTCGTGTGCAAAGGCGTTGGCGCCCACGATCGCCTTGTTCCGCTGGACCATCATGCCCGTCAGCTGGCTTACCAGGCGGCTTGCCGGAAACAGCTCCTGCGTCTTCACCCGGCTCTGAATGCCGTAGTGGTCCGCGCGCACCTTCAGCGCCATCACCAGCTCCTCCAGCGAGCAGTTGCCCGCCCGCTCGCCGATGCCGTTGATGGTGCATTCCACGCCGCGGGCGCCGCATTCGATCGCCGCCAGCGAATTCGCCACCGCCAGGCCCAGGTCGTTGTGACAGTGCACGTGCACCACCACGTTTTTCAGCTCCGGCACCATCTCGTGCAGGCGGGTCAGCAGCGTCCGGAACTCCTGCGGCACCGTGAACCCCACCGTGTCCGGTATGTTGATCGTCGTGGCTCCCGCCGCGATCACCGCCCGCACCACCTCCGCCAGGAACTCCGGCTCCGTCCGTGACGCATCCTCCGGGCTGAACTCAATGTCCTCGCAGAAGCGCTTCGCGTAGCTCACGCCTTCCACCGCCTGGCGGATGATCTCGTCCTTCGCCTTCTTCAGCTTGAATTCGCGGTGGATCGCGCTCGTTGCCAGGAACACGTGAATCCGCGCCCGGTCCCCCGCCGGCTTCAGGGCCTCCGCACAGGCATCAATGTCCTTTTTCACGCAACGCGCCAGCCCGGCGATCCGGCACTTCTTGATTTCCGCAGCGACCCGTTTCACCGCCTCGAAGTCCCCCGGCGACGCCGCCGGAAACCCCGCCTCGATGATGTCCACTTTCAGTTTTTCCAGCTGCCGGGCCACCTGCAGTTTCTCCTGCAGGCCCATGCTCGCCCCGGGGCATTGCTCCCCGTCGCGCAGCGTCGTATCGAAAATAATCACATGGTTCGGTTTTTTCATTTCCCTGGTTTCCTGTCGTCGGGGTTGTTTTCTGCCGGCGGGCCGCAAAAAACCCGCCAAGATTTCTCTTCGGCGGGCTTTCCGGGGAGCAGACGGCTCCGAGGACTCATCCAGCGCAACACCCGCCGCCCGCCGTGGCACGGGTGTCGCCGCGCAACGCCAGAAGGGCCAGGGCCTGGATGGAGATACTCGTCATGACGGGGGGGAATAAACCACGCCATGTCCCGGCTGTCAAGCCGGCGGGAACGCCGAATGATTGTTTTATAAAACAATCACAAGGCGCCGCCGGGAATCATTCCTGGACGGTTCGCAGGCGGGGGTCCAGCGCGTCGCGCAGGGCGTCGCCCAGCAGGTTGAACGCCAGCACCACGGCGAAGATGGAGACGGTCACGGCCGCCAGCTCCCACCACATGCCCTGCCAGAGGCGCAGGCGCGCCGACGAAATCATCGTGCCCCAGCTCGGTTCCCCCTGGGCCCCGATGCCCAGAAAGCTCAAAAAGACCTCCGTGCCGATGGCGGCCGGAAACCGCAGGGTAAAGCTCACCAGCGCCACATGGATCACGTTGGGCAGGATGTGGCGGAACAGAATCCGCCCGTGCGAGAAGCCCAGGGCCCGCGCCGCGCGGACATACCCCCGGCTCTTCTGCTGGATCACCTCCGCGCGAATCAGCCGGCACACCCCCACCCACGTCGTCAGGCCGATCGCCAGGAACACCCCCAGCAGCCCCTTGCCCACCACCATGGCGATGGCCAGCACGAACAGCAGTCCCGGAATGGCGGCAAAGGTGGTCGAAAGCCACACCACGACATCGTCCGTCTTCCCGCCGAAATAGCCGCCGAGGCATCCCAGCAGAACCCCGATGGGAATGGCGATCAGCGAGGACACCACGCCCGTCAGGAACGCGATGCGCGCGCCCTGCACCAGGCGCAGGAACACGTCGCGCCCGAGCCCGTCCGTGCCCAGCCAGTGCTCCGCGCCCGGCGCCAGGTAGCGGGCCGCCAGCTCCTGCGCCTGCCACGGCGGCGTCACATCCCGCCACGCATACCACGCATTCGCCGCTTCGCCCCACAGCGCCGCCAGCGCAAACACGGCCAGCACCGCCAGGCATCCGCGGGACACCCCCCCGGCCCACACCCGGCGCAGCGCCTCGCGGAAAAACGAAACGCCCCCCGGCGCCTCTTCCCGGATGACCGCGTGGCCGGTCATGACAGCTGGACCCTCGGGTCCACCCAGGCCAGCGCGACATCCGCCAGGATGTTCGCCGCCGTGAACAGCAGGGCCCCCACCAGCACCACGGCGCGCACCACGTCCACATCCGAGGAATGGATCGCGTTCAAGCTGAGATAGCCCAGCCCCGGAATGCCGAAAAAGCTTTCCAGCAGCACGCTGCCCGTATAGAGAAACGGCAGCGCCAGCGCCACGTTGGTGATCACCGGGCCCAGGGCGTTCTTCAACACGTGCTTGAACAGCACGCGCCCCGGCCCCAGCCCCTTGGCGAACGCCGTCTTCACGTAGTCGTGGTGC
Organism: Kiritimatiellia bacterium; assembly: GCA_018432565.1. GTDB lineage: Bacteria > Verrucomicrobiota > Kiritimatiellia > CAIQIC01 > Lenti-01 > JAAZFE01. The sequence continues at coordinate 5,737 of JAHDSS010000260.1, read as the reverse complement.
ATCTCCTCCAGCAGGACCGTCCGGTAAAAGCGCACATTGACGCCCAGGCCGGTGGCCACGCCGATTCCCGCCGGCAGCAGCAGGTGGCGCCACGACTCGAAGCCCCACACCGGGAACCACCCCAGTTTATAGGCGAACACAAACTGGCCGATGACAATCCACACCAGATAGTTCACGCTCATCAGCGCCACGCACACCGCCACCAGGCCGCGATCCAGCCACGACCCGCGGCGATACGCGCACAGCAGCGCCAGCGCCAGGCTGACCGCGAGTTCCACGATCAGGATCGGCACCGTCAGCGCCAGGCTCGGGCCGATCCCCGCCCGGAGCAGATTCCCCACCGGCTGGTTCAGGCTCGTGCTCGTGCCGAAATCCAGGCGCAGCAGGCGGCCCGCGTAATGAACCAGCTGGCTGTCCAGCACATGCCGCGTTCCCCGCGCCAGCCGCACCCGCTCGATCTCGACCGCCCCGCCCTCCGCCCGGAATTCCGGATTTTCCACACCGTGGAAAACTTTTTTCCATACCGTGGAAAACCGGCCGGATTTGTTTCCATGGCGTGGAAAACCCGTTCCGCGGCCCTCGATGGTCAGCCGCCAGGTTTCCCCTTCCGGCAGGGGAAAGGCAAACGGAATGCGGAGAGCTTCGCCATCGGCGAGACGCAGCGGCCCGGACTCGCCGGCGCCCCACTGCGCCCGGACGCTCGGGGGCGCGTCGGAAAAATCCACCGCCTCCAGGGCGCGCGTGGCGGTCCAGCGGCCGAAGAACAGCGGTTTATTGTAGCCCCGCGCGGCATCGAACTCCTCCAGGGAGCGGGCGCCGGCGTTCTGCCCCAGCACCATCGCCGCGGGACTGCCGCCCACCACGTTGAACAGCACAAAGGTAATCAGCACGACCCCGACCACTGTCGGGACCGCCTGCGCCAACCGTTTGAGCACATAACGCCACATGGATGGAGAGTATGCCTCAACCGGATTTCCACCCCAACAGGAATCCCCCTTCAAATGTTAAAAATATAGACTTCACCCTCCTAAGGCAAGGGTGAAGTCTATACATTTTACATTTGGCCGTTCCAGAGCTGCGTCAGGCGCAGGGCGAGGGTGTGGGGATCCAGGTCGGAGGTATCGATCTGGTTGGGAATCCGGGCGTACAGCGGCGCGCGCGCCGCCAGCAGCTCGCGGATTTTCTGTTCGCGATCTTTCGTCTCCAACAGCGGGCGCTTGCGCGACCGGCCCGTGCGTTCGAGAATCACCTCCGGCCGGGCGGTCAGACACACCAGCACCCCGTTCGCCCCCAGCGCCGTCAGGTTTTCCTCCCTCAGCACCACCCCGCCCCCGCAGGCGATCACCGCGCCCATGCGCGCCTGCCCCCACTCCGCGGCCAGCGCCGATTCCAGATCCCGGAACGCCGCTTCTCCGTCCTCGGCGAAAATCCGGGAGATGCGCTTGCCAGCACGCGTTTCGATCTCGGCATCCATGTCGAGAAACGGACGGCGGGCCATGGCGGCCACGCGCCGGCCGATCACGCTCTTCCCCGTGCCCATGAAACCCGCCAGCACCAGATTGCAGCACCCGTCCATAGCGGAACAGGGTGGCCTCAGGATGCGTCGCGTGTCAAATCCAACTTGCGCACAGGCCCGGCGCGGCGGGGGGCGGGATGAAACCGGTCCACCTCAGATACGACCCGGCCGCCTTCGTTGGCCTTCAGGGCAGACCAGACGGTCAGGAGATCGCCAGGCGGGTGGCCTTGACCAGGGCCTTCCACATCTTCTCGGAGGTTTCGGCTTCCAGAAGCTTCTCGCGGTTTTCGGCCTTCTGGAAAACCTGGGACAGGCCGGACAGCAGCTTGAGATAGAAGGCGCTGGCGGCGGTGGGGATCACCATGAAGAAAATGATGCGGGTATTGGCCTTGCCGGCGGGATCGAACTTGATGCCCTTGGGGGCGATGCCCAGCGCAAACGTCAGCGCGCCGCCTTCCACGCAGCGCACGTGGGGAAAGGCCAGGCCGTTTTCCACGGCCGTGGAGATGATGGCTTCGCGCTGCTCCGCCGCCTCCAGCAGCTTGCCGGCGTCGTCCACAAATCCCTCGTCGTCGAGTTTCTGGCAGAGTTCCGCCAGCACCGCATCGCGGTCGGTGCCCTTGAGCGCGGGGATCATGAGCGATTCGGCGGAAAAGCGTTCAATGCCGACCTTGGGCGGATCGCTGCGGCGGGGGGACTTGCGGGTGTTGCGGGCGCCGGAGGCGCGGTGAAACAGCAGGCGGGCGCAGGACGGGCACTGGTAGATCTGCTCGGCGGCGTGCACCTGGTGCACCAGCGAAACCGGCAGGGTCATGCCGCAGGCGGTGCAGACGCCGTTGACAACGGGCACGATGGCCAGCGGACTTTTCTGAAGCAACCGGGTGAACTGCTGGTGGATATCCCGCGGCAGTTCCTGGGTCAGCGCGTGAATGGATTCGTCGAGCTGGGCGAATTGGGCCCCCGGCATACCGGCCTCCTGCTGGGCACGGGCGATAATGAGTTCCTGAAGCTGGACGAGATGATTGATGATGGGTTGCATGGACATCCTGTGTACGTGGCGGGGCGATTTGTTGTTCGCAGGGGTTTTACAACCGGCATCGGCGTCTGTAAAGGAAAATGCAGATTCCGGAGCGGGTTGGGCCGGACCGGGCCGGACCGGAGGTCACGTCTGCCGCGGAACCGCCAGCCAGGCGCGGCGGCGCGCCGGGGGCAGGCGCTCGATGGCATAACGCAGCATGGTGCGCGGCATTCGTCCGGCCTGCCGCTCCAGAAAGGCCTCCAGCGCCGCGGCATCCCGCTTGCCGGCCTCCCGCAGCATCCAGCCGGCGGCTTTGTGCATCAGATCCTCCGGATCGGCCGGAATCCGTTCGGCCAGCCGGAAGGTGTTGCTCAGTTCGCCCTGACGGATGTGTTCCAGCGTGGCCACCATGGCGATGCGCCGCCGCCACAGGCAGCCGGACGCCGCCAGGCGCGCCAGAACGCGCCGGCCCCCGCCCGGCGGCAGGTGCCGGCCGACGATCCCCGGAGCGCTGGCATCCACCAGATCCCAGTTGTTCACCCGCTCGGCCCTTGCCAGGTACAGGTTGAAAATCGCCTTCCGTTCGGCGGCGCCGCCAAGGGCGTACCCCCGCACCAGGGCGATCACGGCGAAAAACCGCGCCTCGTGGACCGGGGAATCGAGCAGATCCCCGGCCACAGGCAGAGGGACATTGGGAAACCGCGCGAGAACGGCGCGAATCTGCGGAACCTTCAGGCCCCAGAACACATCCCCCTCCCCGTACTCGCCCGGGCCGGTTTTGAAAAACCGCTGCAGAATCACCGCCTGGGCGGGATCGCGGAGCCGTCTCAGTTCCCGCAAGACCGCCCGCGCCGTTGCCGGCCTCCGCCGCTGCGTCATGTCAGCGTGTCCAGCACGGGCGTGGTGAACGCCCACACGCCGGACCGGGCGCCGACCTCGTCGCGAATCATCTGCAGCCGCCCCATCAGCCGCGCCGCCACGTCGTCGTCCACCACGGCCAGCGTGCCGGAATTCGCTCCGGGCCAGACATGGGTGTCCATCCGCGTGCCGCTTCCGGGCCCGCGCCCGGTCATCCGTTTCCAGCGCGACAGCCCCACGATGCCCATCTCGTCCAGAAGGCCCTGGATTTCGTCGGTCAGCACGATGTCATGCAGGATCCACACGGCTTTCATGGCAGCACTCCCTTCATGGCCGCGGCTTGTTCCCGTTTCCGCGCCCGGCGCGAATGCACCAGACTGTAGAGCGTGGGCACCAGCACCAGCGTCACCAGCATGGAAAACGTCAGCCCGCCGACAATGGTCGCCGCCATCGGCTTCCACGTCGCCGCCCCTTCGCCGCGGCTCAGGATCATCGGCAGCATCGCCAGCGACGTCGTCATTGTCGTGATCAGCACCGGCCGCAGGCGCGAGCGCCCGGCGTTCACAATCGCCCGGGACAGCGTCTGCCCCCGGGCTCGAAGCAGATTGATGTAGTCAATCAGCACAATGGCGTTGTTGACCACCACGCCGACCAGCAGAATCATGCCGATGAACGACATGATGCTCACCGTCAGGCGCAGCACCGTCAGGCTGATCGCGACTCCGCTGAAAGCGAAGGGAATGGAGAACAGAATCAGAAACGGATCAAGCAGGCTTTCGAACTGCGACGCCATCACCATGTACACCAGCAGAATGCCCAGCACCAGCATCAGGGTCATCTGCCGGAAGGACTCCTCCTGATCCTCGGCCGTACCCCCGAAATGGATGCCGATGCCGGACGGCAGGGGCACTTCCTCGGCCAGCCGCCGGCGCAGGTCGCGCACCACCTCGCCGCTGCTGCGGCCAAACACGTCGGCGGTCACCTGGATCACACGTTCCTGGTTGCGGCGGTCGATCTCCAGCGCCCCCAGGCGCTCCTCGACGGACGCCACGCTGTCCAGCCGGATCCGCCCGCCGCCCGGCAGCACGATCTCCGCCTGGGCGATGTCCTCGATCGTCCGCCGGTAGGGCTCGTCCAGGCGCAGGACGATGTCGTAATCCTCGTCGGACTCGCGGTACATCGTGGCCGTCGTGCCGTAGAACAGCGTCCGCACGCTGTTGGCCACCTGCGAGACGTTCAGGCCATGCGCCGCCGCCTTCACGCGGTCGATTTCCACGCGGATCTCCGGCCGGCCCGGATCGCGGCCGATCTCGGCATCCACCGCGCCCTCGGTGGTGTTCACCACCGCCAGCACCTGCTCGGCCACCCGCTGAAGAATGTCGAGGTCGAAACCCAGCACGTCAATCACGATCGGCTTGCTGCCGCCGCCGGGGCCCATCTGGGAGGTATCCACGTTGAATTTCTGCACTTCCGGCCACCGGGAAACGACATCGGCCACGGCCCGGCCGATTTCCTTCATGCCGCGGGTGCGCCGGGTCTGCGGCACCAGGCGCAGCATGACATGGCCGACATGCGTACCGCCCTGCCCCCAGCCGGACTGTCCGCAGCGCCAGGCATACACCCGCACGTTTTCTTCTCCGGCCTCCGCCAATGTCACATCGAGAATCCGCTGACCCAGCGCCGCCGTCTCCTCCACCCGCGTACCGATCGGCGTCTGGTAGCGCAGCATCAACCGGCCGTTGTCATCCTCCGGGGAATACTCCGACCCCAGTCCCGCAAACAGTCCCGCACTGGCGGCGAAAATGGCCACCGCCCCCGCCACCACGAGCCAGCGCCGCCGCAAGGCCCGCTCCAGCAGGCGCGAATAGCCCGCGTCGAGCGCCTCGAACTTCGCCTCGCTCCAGCCATGGAAGGCTTCCAGAAGCTTCCCGCGCGGCTTGCGTTTCGCCGGAGCCTGCAGCAGGCGCGAACCCAGCATCGGCGTCAGCCACAGCGCGCACACCAGGCTCGCCGTCAGCGTGGCCACCAGCAGCCCGCCGAGCTGCTTGAACATGATTCCCGCCTCGCCCTTCAGGAAAATCAGCGGCACGAACACCACGATGGTCGTCAGCGTGGAGGCGCTGATGGCGGTGCCCACCTCTTCGCTGCCGAACATCGCCGCCTCGCGCGGCGCCGTGCCTTTCTCCACCTTGGAGGAGATGTTCTCCAGCACCACCACCGCATTGTCCACCACCATCCCCATGGCGATCGCCAGGCTCGACAGCGAAATGATGTTGATCGTCCAGCCCATCGTCCACAGGAAGATGATCGACAGAATCAGCGAAAACGGAATCGTCAGCGCAATG
>JAHDSS010000013.1 GCA_018432565.1 Kiritimatiellia bacterium | reverse complement strand
CGACTGCGAAGGCTTGGCGTAATCCGGCAAAATCAGCTTCTGGCCGATGCGGATCTTGTTGGGATCGGTGATCTGGTTCAGTTCGGCCAGCTCGCGGAAATTCACGCCGTGCCGGACGGCGATTTTGGAGAGCGAGTCGCCAGCCTTGACCACGTAGAGATTCCCGGCGGCAACGCCGGTCGTGACCGGCTCGGGCCGGACGGGGGGCTGAATCTCGGGGAAGGCCACCGGCGGCACAGCTTCCGGCACGACCACAGCGGCGGACGGCGGCAGAACCGGCACCGGGGCGGGTTCCACCGGCAGGGGCTCGGTCCGGCCGGCGTCGCGCTGGGTTGTGGCGCAACCCTGCGTCATGACCACCGATCCAATCACCGCCACGTGCACCGCCACAATCAACCCAGCAACAATCGATACCCTCATGTTTGGCTCCTTCGCTTCTTGGCTCGAAATTCTTCTCAATCCACTATCTGTTTATTATGAGACCGATCATCGGCGGAATTCAATCCTTTTCCTTCAGGTTTTTCCATCCGCGGATTTTTCCCCTTCGGCGCAGCGCCGGAACGCCTCGCCCCGCTCCGCATAGGAGCGGAACTGGTCGTAGCTGGTGCAGGCCGGCGCCAGCAGGATGCAGTCGCCGGGCTTTGCGGCCGCACGCGCCTCCGCCACGGCGCGCTCCAGCGTGCCGCAGTCCCGGCAAGGCACGGCACGGCCCCAGGCCGCCGCCAAAACCGGCGCCGCTTCCCCGATCAGGAAAACACCCCGGACGCGCTCGCGCAGAACCGGGACGGCTGCCGCAAAAACCGTTTCCTTGGGCCGCCCGCCGGCAATCAGCCAGACCGGACGGCGCTGCATCCGGATGGATGCGATCAACGCCGCCAGATTGGTGGCCTTGGAATCATCCACATACAACACCCCCCCGTATTCCCCCGCCGGACAGGCGCGATGCGGCAGCGGCGTGAATTCCGCCAGGGCCCGGCGAAGAATCTCCGGGGCCAGACCCGCGGCGCGGCCCGCCCCGAACAGTCCGGCGGCGTTGGGCCCCAGGACCGCATTGTCGAACGGCGAACCCTCGATGGAAATGCTCTGCCCTCCGCACGTGATCCTTCCGGACGAATGTACGCAGTCCGCGGCCGGCTCTGCTCCAAAAGACCGCCACGTCCCCTGTCCGTCCGACCACTCCCGGAAGCGTTCCATCCATTCGACGGGCGCCAGGGCCGCATCGCCGGCCCGCTGGCGCGAAAACAGCCGCGCCTTGAGGCGGGCGTAGGCCTCCATGGTGCCATGCCGGTCGAGATGATTCGGCAGGACGTTCAGCAGCAGCCCGATGTCAGGGCGGAAGTCCGCACAGGTTTCCAGCTGGAACGAACTGACTTCGATCACCAGCCAGTCGGCGTCCGGGTTGTCCATCGCCGCCCGGCAGACAGGAAGGCCGTAGTTGCCGCACGGCACTGCGGCAAGACCCGCCAGGCAAAAGGCATCCGCCAGCACCTTCACCACGCTGCTTTTGCCGTTGCTGCCCGTCACCGCGAGTGTCCGGCCGCGAAACCGTCTCCAGCCCAGTTCCAGTTCGGAAACCATCGGAATGCCCCGCGCCCGCAGTCCGGACAGAAACGGCCCGTCCGCCGGCCACCCCGGACTGATCACCGCGATATCGAAATTTTCCGGCGGGACTTTCGCAACACCGCGTTCCACTTCGCAGCCCAGCGCGGCCAGTTCATCCCCCCGGGCACGCGTTTCCGGCGTGTCGCGCTGATCCACCGCCCGCACCGGCACCCCTTCCGCCCGCAGCAGGCGGGCGGCGGCCGCGCCGCTCGCCCCGAGACCGCAAACCAATGCCTGGGAATACCGCCTCATGGCTTCCGCTTCAGCGCAGCTTCAGCGTCGCCAGCCCCAGCAAGGCGCAGACGATCGACACGATCCAGAAGCGGATCACCACCGAATTCTCCGCGGCATCCGGCGACCGCCCTTCGGCCCGCGCCCGCTCCTTGGAAATGATCTCGAAGTGGTGGTGGATCGGCGTCATGCGGAACGGGCGGCGCGCCGGCGGCAGCCCCTCGCCTGTGCGCCAGCGATGCCACTTGCAGGCGCCCCGCTGGATCAGGACGCTGCCCGCCTCTCCGGCGAACACCAGGCCCACGATCAGCAGCGTCAGCTCCTGCTTGATAAGAATAGCCACCATGGCAATGGTGCCGCCCAGCGCCAGGCTGCCCGTATCCCCCATGAACACCTTGGCCGGATAGGCATTCCACCACAGGAACCCCAGAACGGCCCCGAGGAGGCATCCGCAGAACACGGCCAGCTCGTGCGCGCCGGTGACGGACGGCACCTGCAGGTAGTTGGCCATGATGACGTTGCCCGCCACGTAGGCCAGCGCCAGATACGCCGCCGAAACCGACCCCATGCAGCCCGCCGCCAGTCCGTCCAGCCCGTCGGTCAGATTCACCGCGTTGGTCGTGCCCACCAGCACCAGAAACATGAAGATCAGGGACCCCGGAATGGTCAGGTCCGCCACCACCGGCGCCTTGAAGAACGGCACCATTAGCTGGCGGGCAACCGCCCGCGTGCCGGGCACCGCCTCGATCGCGAGGAACGCCGCCACGACCCACGCGCCCTGCAGCGCCAGCTTCTGCCATTCTTTCAGACCGGCGGAATTCCGGTGGCGCAGCTTGAGCCAGTCATCCGCAAACCCCACCGCCCCCATGAACAGCATCGTGGCCATCACGATCCAGACCTGCGGATTCGAGGAATGGCACCACAGCACGCTCGAAACCACTGTCGTGAACAGAATCAGCAGCCCGCCCATCGTCGGTGTGCCGGCCTTGCGCCCGTGATGCTGAAGCGCGTCCTCCACGTCCTGCTCCTGACGCACCACCTGCCCGATCTTCAGCGCCCGCAGGCGGCCGATCATCCAGCGCCCCAGCAGCAGCGACAGCAGAAACGACGTGCCCGCCCCCATGAAGGCGCGAAACGTCACGTAGCGGAATACGTTCAGCGCGGAAATCCAATCGGTCCACAGCGACAGGTAATACAGCATGGGTCTAGCACTCCTTCTTCAAGGCACT
>JAHDSS010000555.1 GCA_018432565.1 Kiritimatiellia bacterium | reverse complement strand
TCCGCCCAGCGTGGTGCTGATCGTGTACGGGGTGATGACCGAGCAGAGCATCGGCAAGCTGTTTCTGGCGGGCATCGTGCCGGGGGTGATCGTGAGCCTGCTGTTCATGGCGACGGTCTGGGGCCTGTGCCGGCGGAATCCCGCGCTGGCGCCGCCGGCCGCGGCCGTGACATGGGGCCAGAGGCTTCGCTCGCTGTCCGGCGTGGTGGAGATTCTGCTGCTGTTCGCGCTGGTGATGGGCGGGATGTTCGGGGGGTGGTTCACGCCGACGGAAGCGGCGGCGGTGGGCGCAGCGGGCAGCGTGGGCATCGCCCTGCTGCTGCGCAAATGCAGCGTGCGGATGCTGGCGACGGCGCTGGGCGAAACCCTGCGGACATCGTGCATGGTGCTGGTGATCGTGGCGGGGGCGACGGTGTTCGGGCATTTTCTGCAGGTCACGAACGTGCCGACGGAGCTGGCGGCGTGGCTGGCCGGCCTGCCCCTGCCGCCGGCCGGCATCATGCTGGTGATCCTGCTGTTCTATCTGGTGGCGGGGGCGTTTCTCGATGCGCTGGCGCTGGTGCTGCTGACGATCCCGATCTTCTATCCGGTGGTGCTCGGGCTGGGATTCGACCCGATCTGGTTCGGGGTGATGATCGTGCTGGTGACGCAGATGGGGGTGCTGTCGCCGCCGGTGGGCGTGAACGTGTACGTGGTCAGCGGCATGGACCGCGCGGTGTCGCTGCAAAGCGTGTTCAAGGGCGCCTTGCCGTACCTGGCGGCGCTGGTGGTCGCGGCGCTGCTGCTGCTGCTGCTGCCGCAGCTGGTGCTGGCGCCCGTGGCCTGGTTGGAGTAGCCCCCGGAGGAAAACGCCATGGACGAATCGATTCCCCATCCGGATTTCAACAAAATCCTCTTTGCGACGGACTTCTCGCCGAATGCCGACCGAGCCTTTGTCTTCGCCGTCAACATGGCGCTGCGCCATGCCGGCAGCGAGCTGCACCTGCTGCATGTGATTCCCGAGCCGCCGGCGCAGTTCTGGAAAGGCTACATCTACGAGGTGGACGAAGACGTGGATGCCCGGGCCCGTCGCGAAATCGATGCCAAGCTCGCCGAGGCGTACCGTCCGCGCGTCCCGCCCGGCATCCGGCTGGAGATCGCCATGCGCATCGGCGAGGCCGGGCATGGCATCGTGGAGTACGCCAAGGAGCAGGGCGTGGACATGGTGATCATCGGCCGGCAGGGGGCGGGCAAGGTCGGCAAGATTTTCTTCGGCAACGTCGCCGAGCGGGTGGTGCGAAAATCGCCGTGCCCGGTGCTGGTGATTCCCCCGTTGAAATCCTGACGCGCGGGGCGGCACCGTCGGGGGCGGAGGGGGTCAGCGGCCGGTGAGGCGGATGGCGGCGGACTCGGACTGTCCGGGAGGCAGGAGGCGGGGGGCGCCGGGGTGCTGCAGGGCGCCGGGCGGGGCCATCCAGGGTTCGTCGCAGAAAAAGGGACGGTCGGGCAGGGTGTAGAGCTGGCGGAAGGGGAGAATCGGCTCCGCGATCTGGCGCAGGACGAAGCCGTCGGGGAAGACCAGGCGGGATTCGACGGCATCGCCGGTTTCCAGCAGCATTTCATTGATGAGGGGATCGTTGACGGATACCGGGAACGAGGGGGCGGGGGCGTCGCCGGCCAGGTCTGTCAGGGTGTCGTTGTACAGGCGCCGGCATCGGGGAGCCGCGTGGTAGAGGGTCCGTTCTTTCCCTTCGCCGGCGGGCGGCGTGGCGAAGTAGGGGTGGAATCCGGCGTAGTAGGGCAGGGGGGCGATGCCGGTGTTGCGCACCGCCAGGCGGCAGGTGAGTTCCGAATCCGCGACAGCGTAATGCAGTTCCAGTTCGAACGCGAAGGGATACGCTTCGCGGGTGGCGGGGGAGTCCGTCAGCCGCAGGGCCAGGGCATCGGTCCGGCCGGCATCCGCGATTTCCCACGGCAGGCGGAAGGCGACGCCGTGGATGGGCAGGATGCGGGGCATCCCGTTCGCCAGGTAGCGTCCGGGCACGCCGTCCCGAAGCAGTCGGCCGCAGATGGGAAACAGCGGGGGGATCCCGCCGCGGAGTTCATCGGTTTCGCGCGACCAGAACCAGGGATGCCGGTACAGAATTTCGCGCGGTGCGCCGCCGGGGCCGGGCAGGCGCAGGGAAGAAACGATGCCGCCCAGTTCCGGGACGATCTCGGCGACGGTGGCGCCGTCGGGGGAGGCCAGCGTGTGGACCTCGAAACCATGGGATGTGCGTGTCGTGGTCATCTGGCCGGGAAGGGTATCACCGCGCGGCCGGGCTGCAACCCAAAGAATCCGGAGGCGGCGGTGCGTCGACGGGGGGAATCCGCGGGTGGTAGCGCTGTTCGTGGCGGTCGGCGGTGCGCCGGACGGCGGCGCGCAGGACGAGGTTGGCCGCCAGCGCGGCCAGCAGTCCGGCGGTTCCGGCGTGGAGCAGGAGGACGGCGGCGAGGGCCGCCGCGGCCATGGCCAGGAGTCCGCCGGAAAACCAGCTGAACACGACCCAGATGGCGCGGCCGATTTTGAGATCGGCATCGCCCCGGGCCATGGTGCGGTCGCCCATGCCGGTGGCGACGACGGCGGCAAAGGTGACATAGGTGGTGGAGACGGGAAATCCGTTGCTGGAGGCGAACGCAATGACGCCGGCGCTGACGAACATGATGACGGCGGCGCGCAGGGGATCGAAGTGGATGCGCTTGCCGCGGGGATCCACGTGGGCGGGCGGGGCCAGTTCGGGGCCGGCCGGCCGCAGGCGGAGGAGCCAGCGGGCGAGGGCGCGGCACCAGCGCGGCGCATAGAGGGCGATGTGGTCGTACTGGCTGCCGGTGTTGACGGCGGCGCGGGTGACGCGCTGGGCGCCGGACGTGCCCATGCCCGCCACCATCAGGAGGCCGCAGGCGGCCAGCAGCCAGACGGGGATGGGCATGCGGGTGGCCGCCGCGGTGCTGGCGTCGGCATGCTTCCACAGCCAGAAGGCGGAGAGTCCCGGCGAGGCGCCGTTGGCCAGATCGTTCTGGCCGAAGGCGAACGCCAGGCACAGCATGCCCAGCACCGCCAGGAGGCTGAACAGGCGGCGGGTCAGGCGTTCCTGGAAAACGGTGGCCAGCAGATGCACCAGCAGCGTCAGGGCGCCCCAGCCCACCAGCAGGAACGCGCCGGTGCCCATGCGCTCGACGATCTGAACGCGGAAGGCGGCGACCCACGGGACGGCCTTCATGCCCTTGAGAACCAGGAACCAGGCCATGCCGGTCAGCATCAGGCCGGCCACCCACGGACCGTGCAGCAGGACGCGCATGTGGTCAGTGTGTTCATCTCGGATGGCGGCCCGGAAGATGCGCTGGAAGAGGAAGCCGGCGACGCCGCTGAGGAGGATGGACATGCCGATGGCGTTCAGGACGGAGGACACCTTGCCCCAGTGCACGAGGCCCAGGGACAGCGAGACCCCGATGGCGGCGCCGACCAGTTCAAAGACGAGGGAGGCCGTGGTGCTGACCGGCATGCCGTAGGCGGAATAGGCGTGGAGCAGGGCGGTATCCACGATATAGGCGGACACATAGACCACCATGGCCTGATGGAGGGTCAGTCGGCCCGGATCGAAAAGGCCCTGGCGGGCGGTTTCCATGACCGGGGCGGCAAACAGCGCTCCCAGCAGCACCGCGCCACCGGCCAGCCAGACCGCCGCGCGCCGCGTCAGCACGCGGGCGCCGAAGACGCCGTTGATCAGGTTCGCGGCGTCGTTTTTGCCGACCTCCAGGCAGTCCCAGGCCAGCATTCCCAGCGCCGCCAGCATCAACCAGGTTGTAAACTCCGGCATGTTGACCTTTCCTTCCGGTGAAGAGACTGAGGGCAGGTTCGCCGGCACCTTACCGGTCCGGCGGAGGGGGAGGCAAGCGAAAAGTAAAACGTTATACTCGCGCATCACATGACCGGGAAAGGAGGGGCGAATCGTCCCGATGCGTCTGGCCGGACTCTCACAACGGAAAGCGGATTGCGTTGGCCGGCGGGGTGTGGTGTAGTGGCCAACCGAGCCGGCGGTTCAACTGTTGAACCCGGCGCGGACAGCGAGGTGTTCATGGCGGCTTTGATGTTGTATTTGATCGGCGCCCGTTCGGCGGGCAAGACGGCGGTGTTTGATGCGTTGATTCAAACCCCGGAGGGGCCTCATTTCGCGACCAAGGGCGCCCACCGGCTCGGCACCGTCAAGGTGCCCGATGCTCGGCTGGCGGCGCTCCGCGACCTGTTCCAGCCGAAGAAATACATTCCCGCGGAAGTGACGTTTGTGGATGTCGCCTTGCCGGGGGGGGGCGAAGGCAGCGGATTCGGTCCCTTGAATGCGTTTCTGGGCGAGGCGGATGCGTTTGCCCTGGTCGTGCAGTCCTTTGGCGAGATGGACGGGGCGGGGCAGCCGCTGGATCCGGCGGGCCAGCTCGACTCGGTGCTGCTGGACCTGGCCATGGCCGATCTGGAAAAAATCGAGCGGCGCATGGAGAAAATCGAACAGGAGGTCCAGCGCGGACTGAAGCAGAGTCTGCCGGAACTGGACGTGCTGCGCAAATGCAAGGCGGCGATTGACGAAGGCCGGGCGCTGCGGGATCTGGAACTGACCGCCGAAGAAGCCAGGCGCGTCAGCAGCTTCTGCTTTCTGTCGCAGAAGCGCCTGCTGGTGGTGGCGAACACGGGCGACGACGACCCCCTGGGCGCGAAATGCGAACCGTTGCGCGCGGCCTGCGCCGAAAAGGGCCTCGATCTGCTGGCCTTTTGCGCGCCGCTGGAGGCCGAAATCGCCGCCCTGCCGCCGGATGACCAGGCCGGCTTCCTGGCCGACTACGGGCTGTCCGAGCCGGCGCGGACCCGCCTGATCCAGGCCGCCTACCGCACGCTGGACCTGATCAGCTTCTTTACAGTGGGGCCGGACGAAGTGCGGGCCTGGACGATCCGCCGCGGCGACAGCGCCGTGACGGCCGCCGGCAAGATCCATACAGACCTGGCCCGGGGATTCATCCGCGCGGAGACCGTGGATTCGAAAACCCTGATCGAAAAGCAGACCCTTGCCGCCTGCCGCGAAGCCGGCGTGCTGCGGCTCGAGGGCAAAGGCTATGTGGTGCAGGACGGCGACGTGATCGAAATCCGCGCCAACGCGTAGAGGGGAGGGAGTAGGGGGGAAGCGGTTAGGGCAGGGATCAGGGAACAAGGGGACAGAAAAGCGGAACCGTCGGCTGGCTACTTGAAGCAGATGCGGGAGATGAGGTCGTTGAAGCTTTCTTCGCCGCTGAGCAGTTCGATTTCGACGCGGAGAAAATAGACGGGGACGTCGCGCCGTTCGATCTTGGGAAACCGGACGGCATCCTTTTCGGTGGTGAGGATGGCGTCGGCGCCGCGGTCGCGGCTGGTGTTGATCATGTCGAGGATTTCCTGCTGGGTGTAGCGGTGATGGTCGGCGAAGCGCTTGCGGAAGACCAGTTCGCCGCCGAGGCGCTGGATGGACTCCTCGAAGCCCCGGGGGGCGGCGATGCCGGAGAGGGCGGCCACCTTCAGGCCGCGGAGAAACTCCAGGGGTTTCTGTTCGCCGGTGAAGACATCCTGGAGATGGCGGGGGGTGTGGCGGCATTCGGCGATTTCGGCCTTGTCGTTCAGGCTGCGGATCTGCTGGCGGAGTTCGGGGGAGCCGTCGCCGGCGGACTTGGTGATGAAGATGAAGGTGGCCCGGGAGAGGTGGCGGACGGATTCGCGCAGCAGGCCGCGCGGCAGGACAAAGCCGTTGTCGAAGGGATTGGTGCGGTCCACCAGCACGATGTCCACCCGGTGCTTGAGGCGCAGATACTGGAAGCCGTCGTCGAGGATCAGGGTGTCGCAGCCGAGTTTCTGAATGGCGTAGCGGCCGGATTTGACGCGGTCCTTGTCCACGAGCACGCAGACCTCGGGGAGATTCGAGGCGAGCATGTAGGGTTCGTCGCCGCCCAGCGCGGAGTCGAGCAGCAGTTTTCGGCCGTCGGAGACGATGCGGGGCGGGGGCTGGATGGGGGCGTTGAACGTGAGGAGGTTCTTGAGTTTGACCGGCAGGGGCGTTTCCGCCTTCTTGTAGCCGCGCGACAGAATGGCCACCCGTCGGCCGTTCTGCTGCAGGGCGCGGGCAAAGACTTCGACGACCGGGGTTTTGCCGGTGCCGCCGACCGTCAGATTGCCGATGCTGATGACCTGGCAGCCGAGGGTCTTGGAGCGGATCAGCCGGTGCTCGAAGAGCGCCAGGCGCATGTTCATGATGAAGCTGTAGAGGCGCGAAAGGCTTTTAAGGACGAAGCGCAGGAAATTGGGCCAGGCGCCGCGCAGGCGGTCGGAAACGACCGCCAGGATGAAGACCTCGAATTTTTCGCGGGAGGACCGGGCCATGCGGGCACTATGCGGAGAGACCCCCGGCGGATTCAATGCAAAAAGAGGGGGGAGGGAGCAGGGGACAGGGTTCAGAGGTCAGGGAAGGCCAGTCAATATCCAAGGTCCAACATGGAATGTCCAATTCTCAAGTAAAGGCAGGGTCAGGACTGGGCACGGGGGCCGTTGTGGTTGTACGGCTTCGATCCGGAAACCGCTGAACCGTGAACCCTTGAACCGTGAACCGCTGAACTGTGCCCCCCACCTGCCGGGGCAGTCGAAGCGGAGATTGCCGGGGCGGGGCGGGTGGACTAGGATGGCGGGAATGAAACCCAGCAGAGAAGTCACCGGACTGGACTACCGTCAGCGGGTGTGCCGGGCGATGAACTACATCAGCGGGCATCTGGACCGCGATCTGGCGCTGGAAGACATTGCGCGCGCGGCGAATTTTTCGGCGTTTCACTTCCACCGGATCTTCAAGGCGGCGACGGGGGAGACGGTGTTCGGGTTTGTCCGGCGGCTGCGGCTGGAATGGGCGGC
>JAHDSS010000204.1 GCA_018432565.1 Kiritimatiellia bacterium | reverse complement strand
GCGGGTCATCAGCATCAATGACGGCCCGCCCGAAGGCCAGCGCGGCAAGATTCCCTTCGAAAACCTGACGCCGCTGTTTCCCGACGAGCGCCTCGTGCTGGAAACCAAGAGCCAGAACAACATCAACATGCGGGTCATGGACCTGCTGACGCCCATCGGCAAGGGCCAGCGCGGCCTGATCGTGGCCCCGCCGCGCACCGGCAAGACCGTCCTGATGCAGATGATGGCCAACAGCATCTCCGAGAACAACCCCGAGGTGAAGCTGATCATCCTGCTGATCGACGAACGCCCCGAGGAAGTCACCGACATGGAGCGCAACACGAAGGCCGAAGTCGTGGCGTCCACCTTCGACGAGCCCCCCGAGCGCCATGTGCAGATCGCCGATCTCGTCATCGAAATGGCCAAGCGCCAGGTCGAGTCCGGCAACCATGTCGTCATCCTGCTCGACTCGATCACGCGCCTGGCGCGCGCCTACAACACCCTCCAGCCCCACAGCGGCAAGATCCTGTCCGGCGGCGTGGATGCCAATGCGCTGCACAAGCCCAAGCGGTTCTTCGGCGCCGCGCGCAACATCGAAGGCGGCGGCAGCCTGACCATCATCGCCACCGCCCTCGTGGATACCGGCAGCCGCATGGATGAAGTCATCTTCGAGGAATTCAAGGGCACCGGCAACATGGAGATCTGCCTGGACCGCTATCTGGTGGACAAGCGCATCTTCCCGGCCATCAACATCGAGAAGTCCGGCACCCGCAAGGAGGAGAACCTCGTGCACAAGGACGAGCTCAGCCGCGTGTGGATCCTGCGCAAGGCGCTCAACGGCGTGCCGGCGGTCGAGGCGATGGAGTTGCTGATCGGCCGCCTGAAGAAGACGAAGAACAACCTTGAATTCCTGATGACCTTGCAGGGATAATGCGCCCATGAGCGTGATGGAGATGCATGCGCCTGTTGGCCGCGAGGCCCGGCAGCCCTGGATCCGCGCCGCCCTGTTCGGGCTGGCGCTGGTCATCTCCCTTGCGCTTCACGGGATCCTGCTCGCGGAACTGCCGGTCTTTCCCGCCGGCCGCCCCCCGGCGGCCGGCCTGCACAAGCCGCGGCCGCTCGTCATGGGCGAGGTCCGTCCCGTTCCCGACCTGCCGAGCTTTGTCCAGCCCGAGACCTTCCGCCCCGAAAACCCGGAGGCCTTCGCCGAGGTTGACCCTCTCCAGAAGAGCCTGCTGGAGGATCTGCGGGCCGGCGCCGAGGCCATGGCGTTTGTCCCGCCCGGGCCCGCCGAGGCCGATGCTCCGATGCCCGCCGCCGAGACTGAAGCCCTGGATTACCGCCAGGAAATCCTGCTGATCGACCGGCAGACGGCCGCCGCCGAGCTCGAAGCGCTGCCGCGCCGCGTTGTGCCGGCCCTGCCGCGGGTGGAGGGCGCCCCCGACATCACGTTGCCGGCCGATGCCGAGGCCATCGCCGCCGCGGCCGCCGCGGCGGACGGTCCGGCCGATGCCGGCCTGCGCCCGCTGTCCGTCCTGGCCCACGCCGAACCGCCCGCGGCCGCCATGATCGAAGCCGCCCGCCAGGGCGAACTCACCGAGGCCGATCGCCTCCGCGAGCAGGGACGCGTCCTCGACGAAACCCCGGCCGACGTCACCGATGTCCAGCCCATCGAGCAGCTGCTGGCCGTGGACGTTTCCACCTACCGCGCCACCGACGAAGACGCGCTCTACTTCG
>JAHDSS010000571.1 GCA_018432565.1 Kiritimatiellia bacterium | reverse complement strand
CGTGGTTTCCTTCTGCACCGCCGTCAGCTGGCGGCGCAGGTCCGCAATCAGCCCGCGCTGCGCCGCCTGGATGCGCTTGACGCCGGCCAGCTCCTTGGTGATCTCCCGGCGCGCCAGGCGCGAGATTTCCGCTTTCAGTTCCTTCATGATGTTGGCCATGTGCAATCCCTTTCTTTTCGACACCCGCGGCGGCGTCTTTTCACCTTTTCCGCCCGACTGTCTATTGGTTGTTTTGTTGTTACTTCTTCCATCCACTTTACCGATTTCCAATATCCACGCAAGCATTTGTTGGATAAACTATGCGGTTTGTTTATCCCCATCCCCCCTCCCGCGACACTGATATCCGGCCTGATCCGGTCATCGTCTTTTGCCAGATGCCCAAATACAGGATCCAATAACGGTCCCCTTTTGTGAAAAACAATCCGCCTCGCGGCAAAGGAATTTCCGGATTAATCGCGGCCGGCGAGAGCCTGCGCCACCACCGCCGCGACGGTGCCGGTCATGATGCCCGACCCGAACAGCTGCCGGAACCAGTCCGGGAACTGCGCCAGCAGGCGCGGCTCCATCGTCACCGCCAGGCCCGCGCCCAGGCTGACCGCCACCACCAGCAGGCTTTTGCGGCCGAATCCCGCCGACCCCATCAGGCGGATCCCCGTCGACGCCACCGTGCCGAACATCACCAGCGTCACCCCCCCCAGCACGGCCCGCGGCACCAGGGTGACCCCCCAGGACACGCCCGGCACCAGTCCCGCCACCACCAGAAACAGGGCGATCCACAGTCCCACCCGGCGGCTCGCCACCCCCGTCAGCTGAATCACCCCGTTGTTCTGGCTGAACGAGGTCGTCGGAAACGCCCCGAACAGCGCCGCCAGCATCGAATTCAAGCCGTCCGCCAGAATGCCGCCGCTGATCCGCCGTTCGTACAGACCGCCTTCGGTCGGCTCCCCCGACACCATGCTGGTGGCCGTAATGTCCCCCAGGCTTTCCACGGTGGTCGCCAGATACATCAGCGCCATCGGCAGCACCCACTCCCAGCGGAAGGCCAGCGGAATCCGGAACGGCGCGGGAATCGCCACCCAGGCGCCTTCCCACGCGGGAACCCGGACCATCCCCAGCAGCGCCGCCACGGCCGTCCCCGCCGCAATGCCGCCCATCAGCGCCCCCATGCGGCACCAGGGCCGCGAGGACCGGTTCAACAGGAGCACCACCGCCGCGGAAAACACCGCCACCAGCACATCCTTCTTCGCCCCGAACGTTCCCGCCGCCAGCGCGGCGTCCCCGCCCCCGATCTGCATCGCCGAGACTTTCAGCAGCGTCAGGCCGATCAGCGTAATGACAATTCCCGCCACCAGCGGCGTGATAATCCGGCGCAGCCAGGGCAGCACCTGGCTCAGGCCCACTTCCACCAGCGCGCAGATCAGCCCCATGCCCAGCATCAGCCCCAGCATCTGCTCGGGTGTCTCGCCGCGCGCCAGGCCGGCCGCCGCCATCCCCGCAAAGATCGCGATGAAACTGGAACTGGTCCCCTGGATGCTGAGCAATCCGGACCCCACCGCCCCCAGGCGGTGGATCTGGATGAAGGTGGCCACCCCCGAAATGAACAGCGACATGCCCGCGACGTGGCGCGTCAGTTCCGGCGATGCGCCGCACAGCCCGCACACCACCAGCGCCGGCGTGACAATGCTGGCGAAAATCGCCAGCAT
>JAHDSS010000190.1 GCA_018432565.1 Kiritimatiellia bacterium | reverse complement strand
CGCCGACGTGCGCGACAGCAGGTTGAAGCCCTGGAACACAAAGCCCAGCCGCTGATTCCGCACCCGCGCCAGTTCGCTCTTCGTCAGCGTGACGACTTCCTCCCCGTCCAGCCAGTAGCGCCCGCCCGTCGGCCGGTCCAGGCAGCCGATCAGGTTCATCAGCGTGGATTTGCCCGATCCGCTCGCCCCCATCACCGCCGCGAATTCGCCCTGTTCCACCGTCAGCGACACCCCCCGCACGGCATGCACCGCCACCTCCCCCGTCTGGTACACCTTGTCCAGCGCCTCCAACCGGATGACGGATTGATCGGCCACGGCCCGCTCCCCTCAGCGCATCCGCCGTGGCGATCCCGGCATGAACGGCGACGACCGCCCCGCAGCCGCTTCCGCCGGCCCCTCCGGTCCGCGCCGGATGCCCGTCACGATCCGCTCGCCCTCCTGCAGCCCCGGCCCGGCCACCTCCGTCCAGCTGCCGTCCGTGATGCCCGTGGCCACCTCGCGCGCCGCCAGCCGGCCGTCGCCTTCCAGCACATACACCGTCCGGAGAGAATCCCCGCCCCCGCCCGGCGCGGATGGCCTGCCGGAACGCCCCGCCACCTCCCCCAGCCCCAGGCCCAGGCCCAGCCCCAGACCCGGGCCTTCGCCCGGCACCGGACGGTCCGCCATGTCCGGCGGCCCCCGCGGCGGCTCCGGCGCTTCCGCCGCCGCCGCCGCCGCGCCGTCCGGCGGACGGAACCGCAGCGCCGCATTCGGCAGCCGCAAAACGTGTTCCCGACGCGCGGTCTCCACCGCCGCATTCGCCGTCATGCCCGGCCGCAGCTTCAGGTCCGGATTCTCCACATCCACGATCGCAATGTAATTCACCACGTTCTGCACCGTCACCGGCTCAAACCGCACCTGGCTGACCGTCCCCGTGAACGTCAGCGCGGGAAAGGCGTCCACCGTGAACGTCACCCGCTGCCCCTCCGCCACGCCCCCCACGTCCGCTTCCGAAATCTGCGCCTCGATCCGCATCTGCCGCAGATCCTGCGCCAGGGTGAACAGCGTCGGCGCGTTCAGGCTCGCCGCCACCGTCTGCCCCACGTCCACCGCCCGCGAAATCACCACCCCGTCCATCGGCGAAAAAATCGTCGTCTTCTCCAGGTCCACCTGCACCTTGCTCAGGCTCGCCTCCCGCATCCGCAGCGACGCCCGGGCCTGCGCCAGCGAGGCCTCCGCCTGGTCGAAATCCGCCTGGCTCACCAGCTCCAGCTCCCGCAGCTCCTTCGCCCGCCGGAAATTCGCTTCCGCCAGTTTCAGCGAGGCCGTGGCGCTCTCCAGCTCCGCCTGCGCCTGGTCCAGCTGCCGTTCATAGGTCGAGGCATCCAGCTTCGCCAGCACCTGGCCGTTCGTCACCGTCGAGTTGTAATCCGCAAACAGCTCCATGATTTTCCCCGACACCTCGCTGCCCACCATCACCGTCTGCACCGCCCCCAGCGCCCCGTTCGCCGTCACCGTCTGCACGATCTCCCCCCGCTCCAGCGCCTGCGTCTGATACCCCGCGGCTCCGGCGGGCTCCGCGCCGCGCCCCCGCCACCACCACACGCCGGCCCCCGCCAGAATCAGGGCTCCAACCCACGCCAACCGCTTTTTGCCGTTTTTCTGCATGATCGCTCTCCGGGGAATTCGTTCTACAGGTCGACTCCCAGACCCGCAAGGTTACACCCGCCCGGCCATCCCGGGCGATCCTGAAACCGCATCAAACTTCCCCTCTCGCCCCCCACGCTCAAATCCTTCATTTTCCTCTTCATCTGAATCCCCTTCCGGTGAATGGCCCCCTTGCCTCTCCTTCCTGCTCCTTAAATCCCATCCGTGAAATCCGTGCCATCCGTGGCGGTTTTCCCTCCTGTTGTCTCCTGCTCCGACGCGCCCAACCGGCGCATCTACAGGGGTTGATCCGCATCCATCCCTTCAGCATCTCGTTGATCGCCGTCGCGCCCTCGCCCCCCAAACACCAGCCCAGACCCCCACAACCGCCCCCCCCGGGCGAATATCCGATCTCCAATTTCCAAAGGTAGGGTCGTCTCGCCGAGACGACCGGGCTGTTGGGTTCGTTCCGATCCCGGCGGTCTCGCCGAGACCGCCCTGCCTCTTCATCCTGTAAATCCTGTTTATCCTGTCTAAACCGGCTGTTGTCGGATGGGGTTCTGTTGGTGCCTCCCGATCCGCCGGGTCGCCACCCCGGCCTACAGCAAATCCCAGCAAATCCCGGTCCTGTAGGCCGCCTGTAGGCCGCCGCATCAGGCCACCGCATCGCAGTAGCCAACCGGCACCAACCGTGGTAGGGTTCCGGCATGAACGCATTTACGGCAGTCGTTGAACGATGCCCGGAAACCAAGCTCTACGTGGGCTACGTCCCCGGCTTTCCCGGCGCGCATTCCCAAGGCGAAACCTTGGAAGAGTTGCGCGACAACCTCCGCGAAGTGCTCCAGATGCTGTTGGAAGACGGCGAGCCCGCCCTCGAGGCCGAGTTCGTCGGAACGCAAGCCGTCACCGTTTGATCCTCCATGGGCACCTTGCCGGTCCTGAAGCCACGGGAAGCCGTTCGAATCCTCGAACGTCTGGGTTTCGGACAAGTCCGCCAAAAAGGTTCGCACCGCCAGTTCCGCCATCCCGATGGCCGCCAGACCACCGTGCCGGACCATGGCGGCCGCGATCTCTCGCCCATCCTGCTGCGGCAGATCATCAAGGATATCGGCCTCACCCCCGACGAGTTTCTGCGCGCGCGGGAGTGACCCCAGACGCTGACGTCCCGGCCTTCGGCTCACCCGGAGGGTTCGCCCTACCCAAGACCTGCCCCATCTGACTTATGGTAGGGCGAGGCGTCCCTGCCGAGCCGGGCTGTTGGGACGCTTCATGTCTAGTGGAAAGGCGATAACCTCCCGCGAGTCGGCCCCGCAATTGGCTTCCCCTTTCCTCTGAACCCTGACCTCTCTCTACTCCCCCTTCAGCATCTCGTTGATCGCCGCCGCGGCCTTGCGGCCTTCGCCCATCGCCAGAATCACCGTCGCCGCCCCCAGCACGATGTCCCCTCCCGCAAACACCCTCGGAAGACTCGTGCGCCCGTTCTCGTCCGTCACGATGTGCCCCCACCTGTCCGTCTCCAGCCCCGGCGTGGTCTGCTCGATCAGCGGATTCGATTCGTTGCCGATCGCCACGATCACCGCATCCATCCCCAGCGTGAATTCGCTGCCCGGAATCGCCACCGGCCGCCGCCGCCCGCTGGCGTCCGGCTCGCCCAGCTCATAGCGCAGGCATTCGATCCCCGTCACCTTGCCGTTCTCGCCCAGAATGCGCTTGGCGTTCTGGAGGATGTGGAACACCACCCCCTCCTCCTTGGCGTGGGCCACCTCTTCCACCCGCGCGGGCATTTCCGCCTCCGTGCGGCGGTAGATCAGGTGCACCTCCTCCGCCCCCAGCCGCAGTGCCGTCCGCGCGGCGTCCATCGCCACGTTCCCCCCGCCCAGCACCGCCACCCGCTGCGCCGCATGGATCGGCGTTGCCGCCCGCTCCCGGTCGTACGCCTTCATCAGGTTCGACCGCGTCAGGTATTCGTTCGCCGAATACACCCCCACCAGGTTCTCCCCCTCGATGTTCATGAACTTCGGCAGCCCCGCCCCCGACCCCACGAATACCGCATCGAACCCGTCCTTCTCGATCAGGGCCGTGATCTTCCGCGTGCGTCCCACCACGAAATTCGTCCGGATCTCCACGCCCATCCGCTGAAGCGTGTCCAGCTCCGCGCGCACGATCGCCTTCGGCAGCCGGAACTCGGGAATCCCATACACCAGCACCCCCCCTGCCTTGTGGAACGCCTCGAACAGCACGACCTCGTGCCCCGCCCGGCGCACGTCCGCCGCCACCGTGATCCCCGCCGG
>JAHDSS010000556.1 GCA_018432565.1 Kiritimatiellia bacterium | reverse complement strand
GCGTCCGGGCAGCATCGCATCACGTTCAAGAACGGCGTCGTCCACGAATGCAGGATTCTGGGGTTTGAAAACGGCATATTCACCGTGGAATTGTCCAACGGGGTCAAGGCGTCCACCAGCCAGGCCAATGTGGCGCGGATTGAATTCGACGTTGGAGCGGCGATACCGGTGCCGCCGGAATTCAGCCGGGTGGCCCCGTCGGCGCCTGCGGCGGTTCCGGCCTCAACGCCGCGTCCTGTGGCCGAGCCGCCGCCGCCTGTCGTCAG
Source organism: Kiritimatiellia bacterium (assembly GCA_018432565.1). Lineage (GTDB taxonomy): Bacteria > Verrucomicrobiota > Kiritimatiellia > CAIQIC01 > Lenti-01 > JAAZFE01. The sequence goes on along the minus strand of JAHDSS010000556.1, from coordinate 7,058 downwards.
GAAGCCGCCTTCGCGTGTGCCGCCCCGGCCCGGCATGAAACTGGCGCTGGCTTCGCACTGGCAGCACCGCCTGGGGCGAGGCGATACGGCCCATCGCGATGCCGGCCGGCTGCTGGCGGCATGCGGAACCCCCAGGGTGGATCTGGGCTGGAAAGACATCACCCTCTGGGGAAAAGTGACCTATCTGATGCCGGTGGAGGAGGCTAAAACGCTCCTTGGGCTGGGCATTTCCACGAAAAAAAAGCTGTCCTGTTCCCTGTTCCCGCCCAACAGTTTTTTTGCCCACGAATTTTCAGGTCATTTTGAAGACGGGATGACCCGGCTGACGCTGGTGACGGATTTTGCCGGCCAGGTGGTGGCGGTGCAGCTGGCGGACGGGACGACGCGAACGGAGCGGTGGATGCCGCAATCGACGGCCTATTCAAGCGAATGGAGCCTGTATAATTTTGTGGATGACGCGCGCAAGGCGAATTCCCACTGGGAAATCGGGTTCCATGTCGCCCAGGGCCCGCAGCGTGTCACGGGATATCCCCCGAGCGACATGCGGGTGATCTCCACCGGGCCGGTGGACAACAACGAGGGCGTGATCCGGATCGACAGCGATCTGTTCAGCGTGAAGAAAAACCAGTGGGGGCTGGTGGAGGAGAGCCGGTCCCGGGAGCGGGTGCGGCTGCTGGTGGCGCAGCCCGTCGTGGATCTGATGCTGTACGTCATTCAGGAGAGCCGGTAATTGCGGCGAGAGGCGGCGGGAGACAGGGTGTAACCGGAGACCGGGATTCAAGCGACGGGAACACAGGCAGACGTGAAGTCCGGCCGGCCGGCGGAAAAAATGAGCGGCGGACGGGAGACGGTGTTGGCAAAATCCAAAGGAGAAATCATGAAGGCAAACTGGATGCGATGGATGGCGTTGGCGGGCATGGCGGCGGTGATGGCGTTTCCGCTGGAGGCGGCCGCCAAGAAGAAATCCCAGACATTCGAGCCGAACGCCCGGCTGGGGCAGTGGCGGGTGTCACTGGAGGAGCGGGAGGTCGAGACCATCACGGTGGAAATCCAGCGGGTGCGCGGCGGCAGCGACACATTCATCAATGCGCGGTTTGGCCGCGAGAGCCAGACATTCGAGGGAGGGCGGCGCGTGTACGTGACCAGCGGCGACTGGGAGACGGCCACGTGGAACGTCAACCAGGCGCCCAATGGAAAGGAATTGATCTTCAACGCCTATAACGGCGATGTGCTGCTGCGCAAGGTCAAGGTGAAGTACTGATTGCTGGACCTTTGCCGGGAGGCGGAGCGGAACGGTTAGGCGGAGGGCGCGGAGAAGCGCTCTCCGGGGGGGCGCTCACGCCGGGGGATTGGCGAGGGTGATGTGGAACTCCGGCGGGGTCAGGATGTGCTTCTTGACCGTGCAGAGGTGGGCCGTGTTCAGGAGGGCGTTGCGGTACTTGTCCGGGAAGCCGGCGGGCGGGGTGATGACGATTTCGATGGGGGTGTAGAGCTTCTTTTCCGGGTGCTTGTCGGACCGGAGGCGGACGCCGAGACCGTCCGTGGGCAGTTTGCGCGACTGGCAGAAATCGAGCACATAGATGCCGACGCAGGTGGCCATCGACACGAAAAAGAGGTCGAAGGGCTCGGGGGCGGAGCCTTCGCCTCCTTCGGCGGCGGGCTGGTCGGTCTGGACCGTGTGACCGTTGAAATGCGCGGCGACTTTCTTGCCGCCCGGAAAACTGACCGTGATGTCTTTCATGCCAGGAAGCCTAACCCGGCCGACGGGGGGGATCAACCGGGGAATCAACCGCGCATTGAAGGCAGACGCCGCGCGAAGATGAGGTGACCTTTTCGACGGATTTCGGCACTCGGGGGGGGCAGATTTTGTCTCGGTTATAATTATAACCGAGACTTTTCGGAGTCGTGTCCGGGGGTGGGAAGGAGACAAATCATGAGGTTTGGCCTGGTTCATGTTTTGGCTTCCACGGGGCGGGTGAGTTGTGATTGTCTGCGGGGCGGTGCAGGCGAAAACAGGCATGGTGGAATGGGTCTGGCGGCAGATCGGCGTGGAACTGCCGGCGGAGTGGGAGTGTCTGCAGTTTGCGCGGGATCCGGAGGCGGGGCGCTGCGCGTTTGCAGACCGCCACCGGTACCGGTTTGAGCTGAACTGGCGGAAGTCGCCGGGGGAACCGGACTTCGGACGGATGATGAAGGATTACGAGGGATCGCTGGCGAAGGAGTGGGAGGGGATCCGCAAGGCGAAATGCCGGGGGTGGCCGGGGCTTACGGGGCGGCGCGGCGGCGAGGTGGTGTCACGGTTCGGGACGTATCTGCCGGAGATCGGGGTGCTGGTGGAGGCGGTGTTCATTGATGCGGGGGAGCGGGACGACCGGCTGGAGGCGAAGGTGCTGGCGTCGGTGCGGGCGGTGCCGCCGGAGGCGAACGGCATGCAGCGTTGGCGGGCGTTCGGGATGGAGATGCGGGTGCCGCGGACGTTTGAGCTGGGCGAATGCGTGGTGGAGCCGGCCCGGGTGGGGATGCGGTTTGACGGGCCGCGGTCGCCGGACCGGTGGATTTTCAGGCGGTACGGGATGGTGGGGACGTGGCTGAAGACACCGGTGCGCGAGTGGCTGGCGTCGCAGGCGGGGGAACTGGCGCGGAACGTGAAGTTCAAGCCGGGCGGAGGCGGGGCGGCGCAGCTGGAGCGGATCGAAGGGGAGTGGCGGCCGAAAGGGCTGCTGCTGCGCAAGGGGGCCTATGCGGCGGCCGCCTGGAAATCGCCGGAGGACGGCCGTCTTTATCACGCCATCTGCATTACGGGACGGAAAAGCCGCCGGTTTCATCCGGCGGCGGCGGATGCGGCCATGACCGCGTGTCCTGAGTTCCTTCGCGTTCCGGCAGAGGGGGATGCATGAGCCGGCGTATCCAAACCGCCAGCGCTCCGGGGGCATGGGACGACATGCTGAAGGCCGTCCTGATCCCGAACCGGGCGGCCCGGGTGGTGCGGGAGGAACCGGACGGATCCCTGACGCTGGCGGTGCCGACGCGCAAGCCGTCGTTTTTCCGGGGGCTGATCAACTGGCTGGTGCGGGTGCCGCAGGAGCGGCTGACGGTGCTGGATCCGCTGGGGGCGGGCATCTGGAAAGCATGCGACGGAAAGCGGTCGGTGGAGGCCATTGTGGTCCGATTTGCAACGTTTCACCATTTGTCTTTTCACGAGAGCCGGGTTTCTGTTACAGGTTACGTCACATCGCTGCTCCGGCGTGGCGTATTGGCCGTGGCAGTGAACCCGCGAGGATAGCGCAGGCCGGCCGCGGGCCGGTCTGGTCGAGGAGGATTTCGGCGAGTGACGGTGCGTTCAGTCATTTTGGGACTGCTGGGAGCGGCGTTTGTCTGCTCCTATACGTATTTCAACGACTGGATCATGCGGCAGACGATGTTCGTGGGCAACTTCATGCCCATCAGCGTGTACGGTCTGCTGGTGCTGTTTCTGGCGGTGGCGTATCCGCTGTGGCGCAAGCTGACGAAGCGGGGGGGGCTGCAGCGCAAGGAACTGGCGGTGATCCTGGTGCTGACGCTGGTGTCGTGCGCGATTCCGGGGGCGAATCTGCTGCGGTTGTTCTCGCCGGCGCTGATCATGCCGCACCGCTACGAGCGGACGGAGCCGGGCTGGAAGCAGCAGGAGGTCATGAAGCTGGTGCCCGAGGGGATGCTGGCGGACATCTCCCAGGACGAAAGCACCGTGCTCGACGGCTATACGCGGGGGTTGAAGGAGGCGTCGGACACGCTGAAGTTCAGCGAAGTGCCGTGGAAGGCGTGGCGCGGGCCGCTGCTGTTCTGGGTGCCGATCATTTTGAGCCTGTGGATTGCGCTGGTGGCGCTGGCGGTGGTGGTGCACCGGCAATGGTCGGATCACGAGCACCTGCCGTATCCGATCGTGACGTTCACCAAGTCGCTGCTGCCGGAGGAGGACGGGCGGCCCAGCCCGGTGTTCGGCAACAACCTCTTCTGGCTGGGGCTGGCCGCGGTGCTGGGCATTCATCTCTATAACTACCTCAATCTGTGGTTCCCGAATGTCCTGTTCGGCAAGATTCCCCTGGGGGTGGATTTCTCGTCGCTGGCCACGCTGTCGGATACCTTCCTGAAGGGGGGCGGCGAGCAGCTGCTGCAGAAGTTCACGCTGTATTTCACGGTGATCGCGGTGGCGTATTTCCTGCCGAAGGAGGTCTCGCTGTCGCTGGGGATCGGGCCGTTCATCTGGATCTTCATCGCGGGGATTTTCGCGACATACGGCGTGGGGGTGGGCGGCTGGCAGGGGACGTGGCCGTTCGGGCTGCAGATGGACGCGATGATGATCATGGGCGCGTACTTCGGCATGCTGGCGGTGCTGCTGTACACGGGGCGGCAGTACTACACGGCGGTGTTCCGGCGGGCGTTCGGCTTCAAGGCGTCGGAGCCGGTGGAAGGCGCGGCGGTCTGGGGGGCGCGGTTCTTCATGCTGGCGATGGGGTTCTTCACGGTCTATGCGGCGCTGCTGATGGGGCTGGACTGGCCGATCGCGCTGCTGTTCGGGCTGGGGTGCGTGGCGGTGTACCTGGTGATGGGCCGGCTGCTGGCGGAGACGGGGCTGTTCTTCATCGTGGTGACGGGCACGCCGGCGACGCTGCTGTGGGCGGTGTTCGGCGCGCGGGCGCTGGGCCCCGGCACGCTGTTTCTGATGTTCATGCTGTGCCTGATCCTGTTCTACGACACGCGCGAGGCGCTGATGCCCTATGTGGTCAACGGCCTGAAGCTGGCGGACGACTGCAAGGTGAAGGTGGGCCGCACGGCGTTCTTCGCGGTGATCGCCCTGATGGTGGGGCTGGGGGTGGGGATCCCCGCGACGCTGTACTTCCAGTACGAGCGCGGGGTGGACGTGTCGCTGTGGAAGGTGGAGCAGGCCAAGCGGCCGTTCAACGAGACCATCAGCATCATGCAGCGGCTGGATGCGCAGGGGCAGCTCGAGGAGGCGGGGCAGGCGACGGGCCTGGCGCGCTTCAAGGAAATGGCCCCGCACCGCAACGGGCTGATCGCGTTCGTGACGGCGGCGGGGCTGGTGATTGTCTTTTCGGGCCTGCGGCTGCGGTTCACGCGCTGGCCGCTGCATCCGGTGATGTTCCTGGTGTGGTCCACCTATGCGGGCGATTCGTTCGCGCAGTCCTTTTTGGCGGGGTGGTTCATCAAGATGGGGATCACCCGCTTCGGGGGGGCGGGCATCTACCAGAAGTGCAAGCCGCTGATGTTCGGCCTGATCGCCGGGGAGATGCTCGGCGGGATGCTGCCGATGATCGTCAGCTTCATCTATTTCGTCGCCACGGGCGGCACCATTCCCAAACCGTTTTCGATCATGCCCGGATGATGAAGAAGATCGACGTCCAGAATCAGCCCGTGCTGCCGCCCCGGCGCGTTCTCCAGATCGCGCTGACGGGGGTGAAGTACCGCCTGTTCCGCGCGACGGTCACCGTGGCGGTGATCGTGGTGGCGATGGCGTTTCTGATGAACATTCTGACGGAGAGCCTGATCAAGCGCGCGGTGGCGGATTCCGTCCGCGAACAGATCACGGATCTGCACCGGGTGGACCGCTGGATCGCCCGGCTGTCGATGCCCCAGCCCCACGAGGATCTGCTCGCGCGGCTGGCGGAGGAAACCCCGGATTCGGAGGCGCTGGCGGAACTGGCCGCGCGCGGCGGAATGTCCGCGGAGGACATCGAAGCCCTGCGGCCGAAAGCGCGGGAGGCCCTGATCGGCCTGGGGTTCTTCGCGGACCTGGACTACGGCCGGCGGCGCGTGCTGGCGGGGCCGGATGAATCCGTCCGCATCTTCCACCGCCTGCAGGACGACGGCGCCTGGCAGCAGTTTGCTTCGAACCTGGCGGACATGAAGACGCTGCGGTTCCCGATGGAGCCGGAGGCGTTCCGGGCCTTTCTGCGGGGATGGCCGGAGCTGAACGCGCAGCTGGAGGCGATCCGCGGCGGACAGTCCGAGGCCATCGCCGCGCTGCGCGCGCAACTGGGCGACACGCCGCTGATGGAAGCCCTGCGCGGAGTGGACGGGCCGTTCGGCGACGCGGTGCGCGCGGCGGGCTTCCGCCTGGCGCCGGAAGAGGCCGAATCGCTGGCGGATGAAGTGGAGCGTCTGGACCAGGTTCTGCGGATCGAGGCCACCATCAACAATCCCGGCGTGCGCCAGAAGGTGGCCGCCCTGCGCGATGTGCTGCCGGGCGACGTGACCCTGCCGATGATCTGGGCGCTGCTGCGCGACCGCGAGCGGGCGGACTGGTTCCTGGCGGCGATGCGGGAAAACGGGCTGGAGACCGGCGGGCTGACGGCGGAGCGGCTCGAAGACCTGGCGCGGCAGCGCGCGCATACCCGCCTGCTGCAGGTGGCTGAACGCCAGACCCTGGAGACCGGCGGCGGGCTGCTGGGCATCGGCAAGCGGATGACGTGGCTGGCGCTGGTGTCGATGCTGGTGTGCGCGGTCGGCATCGCCAACGCCATGCTGATGTCGGTGACCGAACGCTTCCGCGAGATCGCGACGTTGAAGTGCCTGGGGGCGCTGGATGCGTTCATCATGTCGATGTTCCTGATCGAAGCCTGCCTGCTGGGGCTGGTGGGGGGTCTCGGGGGCGCGCTGGCGGGGTTCCTGCTGGCGGGCGGGCGGATGGCGCTCATGTTCCGGGCGCTGCTGGTGCAGGCGTTTCCGTGGGGCGACGTGGCCGCGGCCGCGGGCATCTCGGTGGTGCTGGGCATGGTGCTGGCCGCGGTGTCGGCGGTGTATCCCTCCCTGCGCGCGGCGCGCCTGGCGCCGATGGAGGCCATGCGGATCGAATAGCCATGAGCACGCCCGACACCATGTTACAGGCCGAATCCCCGGAGACCGCGTCCCAGCGCGTCATCATTCGCACCGTGGGCATGAAGAAGATCTACCACCGCGGCGAGGAGACCACCTACGCGCTGCGCGGGGTCAACGTCGAGATCTACACCGGCGAATTCATCGTGGTGATGGGACCGTCCGGCTCCGGCAAGAGCACGTTTTTC
>JAHDSS010000044.1 GCA_018432565.1 Kiritimatiellia bacterium | reverse complement strand
CGCCTCGGCATCCACGTCACCAGCGATCCGCTCTTCCCCTCCCGCGACCTCGTGGACGCCTGACCCCTACCACTCGCGCGCCATCAGCGCCTGCCAGTTCCGGCCGTGGTTGTTGTGCCACGCCGACCCGTCTCCGTTCCGGAAGCAGAACGCCAGATGCCATTTCGGCGACTCCGGCGCGGCGAAGCTCGCGCTCCACCGCCCCTCCGCCCCGTCCCGCTGCATGGGCACCTCCAGCAGCGCCTCGTTGAATTCATCCCGCCCCAGGTGCAGCCATACCTCCTCCTCGCCCTCCAGCGGCCCGCCCCGCGCATCATAACGGATCGTGCACGTCTCGCCGCGCGCCGGAAACGCCGGCTCCACCCGCACGTGCCGCCGGGCCGACAGCCGCGTCCGGTCCATCACCCGGCCGTCCGGCAGGCGCGCCTCCACCTCCATCTCCGCCCCCTCCACCCGGAACCAGACATAATGAAAAGCGCTGGTCGCCCACGCCATGATCGGCGCATCCGGATCCACCCCGTACAGCCACCCGCCCCCGCCTCCGCTGACCAGATACGTCACCCCCTCGATCGGATGCGTCCGCTGGTACGTATGCGCATGACCGCTCAGCACCAGGTCCGCCTCGTAGCGGGTGAACAGCGGCACCCACCAGTCCCGGATCGACGCATCCCCTCCGCGCTCCCCCTCCGAAAACGGCGGACGGTGAAACGCCGGCACCACCCACGTCACCGCCGGATCATTCGCCGCCCGCTGCAGCTCCCGCGCCAGCCACGCCGTCCGCGACGGCGCCTGATCCTCCGTCGAATCCACCAGAATGAACCGGATCGGACCCGCATCCAGCGTGTAGTCGTGCGCATCCGGCAGCTCAAACAGCCGGTGCCAGAACGAATCCGGATTCTCCGGCTCGTCGTGATTGCCCGACACCGGCTGGAACACCCCCTGCGACAGCTCCTCCGCCGTGCACTCGAAAAACAACCGCCAGCTCGCGACCGCCTGGGCGTAATCCGCCGCATAGCGCGACTCGCCCAGATCGCCCGTGGACAGCACGAAATCCGGCCGCGCCGCCGCCACGCCCGCCGACACCGCCTTCGCCGCCTCCGGCTGGATCCCCCCCTGCAGGTCATTGTGCAGCACAAAAGTGAACGCTTGTGCGGCATCCGCCGGGACCGTCCAGAACCGCCCCGGCGCCGCGTAGCCGTCCGACGACCCAACCGCATAGGCATACCGCGTGCCCGGCTGCAGCCCCCGCAACGTGAACACATGCCGGCGGACGGCTTCCGGCTGCTCCGCCCGGAGCCATGCATCGCTCCCCTCCACGCCATACTCCACCCAGGCGGCCCCCGCCTCATGCCGCTCCCACGCCAGCGTCACCGTCGTCCGCGGATCCTCCGTCCAGGTCGCCATCACCGGCAACTCCCACGTCCGCGCCGATGCCGATCCCATAACCAGCCCCATCGCCAGCCCCCCGACCCAACTCTTCCATATACTCATGCCCCCCACCCTAGCCCATCTCCCCGAAAATGGACAGGTTGGTGGTCGGTGTTCGGTGGTTGCTGGTCGGTGGTTGGCGGTTGTGGGCCGAACCTCCGACCTCGTCTGTCCACACCTTGGACATTGGATGTTCTATGCTGGATATTGGATGACTCCCCCCCGGACCCCGGACCTCGGACCTCCGACCTCGCCCTCCCCCCCCGCCCCCCCTCCCCTTTCGCTCCTTATCGCGATTTCCGTAGTTTCTCTCCCCGGTTTTCCCGGAGGGGCAACCGCCGTATTGCCCGGGTTCAAACCGCGCCACACAAAAAACGTTCAAACCAACCACAGATGGACACCGATGAACACAGCGCGGCAAAGCCGCAACCAAATTAATCAGAACTCATGAACTCATGAAAATGGAGAGGGGGATAAGCAGGAAAACAGGAAACGCAGGAAAACAAGACAGGCTAAGAGCAATCCCGGAAATGAATTAGGTCG
>JAHDSS010000292.1 GCA_018432565.1 Kiritimatiellia bacterium | reverse complement strand
TCCACCGTACTGTCCAGCGACGTGGCGGCGGATGAATCCGACACCCATTCCCCGGCCGACCCGGTGATCACGACATTAAAGGTCTCGCCCGGAACCAGCACACCGTTCGTATCCAGCCCGTCCACGGTCAGCGTGCCGTTGACTGCGCCCATGTACTGCACGCCCACAACGGTGACCTGCGGCGTATAGTTGCTGGTGTTGAAGAGCGAAACCGTCTGGACAGCGGTCGAGCCCGTCATCTTCAGCGAGTGCGTCCCCTCGTAGGCCTGCTCGGTTGATACCTCGGCGCCCGTCAGCACCCAGTTGGTTGAACCGCTTTCAAATCCGTAGTTGGCCAGCGAGTTTTCGGCCGGCACGGCCAGCGGAGTCCCGCCATCAGGACCGATGTCCGCCTTGTCGGTCGCCACCCGGTGTTCGCCGATCCCCGACTTGTCCAGATCGGTTCCGGCCGGTTCGCCGTCCACCGACGGTTCAAACCGCACCAGGAAGTCCGGCTGATTGGTCCAGGCCGCGGTCTCGCGATCCATCGCGCCGCTGAAGACTTCGCCGTTGACCGTCACATTGGTGGGAGGCACCGGGGCCACTGTGTCGTTGTCCAGCAGGAGCAGGGTGCCGAAGCCGACATCGCGCTGCGTCTGGTCGGTCTGGCGGTTGTCGTCCGCGTCGTACAGCCGGATGGACAACGCGTGCGCCTGGGAATCGCTCCCCGGATTCAGCCACTGGCCGACCTCGTTGTAATCAAACGACGTGAATGCCCAGGTCGAAGTCGGGAACTGCGCGGCGATCCTCGTGTGCGCCAGCGGCGAGCTCAGATCGCTCCGGTAGGCCGAGGCGTTCTGGACCATCACCGTGCCCATTGTGATCCAGCTGTTGGTGATGTCGTACCCGCCGTTGGCCGATTCCTCGGTCAGCGACGTTCCTCGCTGGACGCCCACGATGGTTCGTCCGGAGCCGCCGCCGCCGGAATCGAAGGCCGGCAGCACCACGCTCAGCGGCGCGGCCGCCGATACGGCCGCCAGCTGGCTGTCATAGACCCGGTTGGTCAGGTCGGCCAGCACCGCCGTTCCGACATTCGTGTCCAGCATCAACTCCCCGTTGATCAGCACGTTGCTGGAAGCCGGATCCCCCGGCAGCCCCAGGTAGATCTTCGGGATGCTCCAGTTCGTAATGGCCGTACTATAGCTGTGCTGCAGATTGGCCTGACCCACATCGTTGTCAATGAAGGTCAAATAGCCCAGGCGGGCATTGGTCAGCGCCATGCGGTCCACGTTGTTTCCGCCGGCATCCTGGCGATCGTCGTCCTTGTCCCACACGGTCGCCACGCGGAATTCGTTGGTGATGCTCTCGTAGTCCGCAAACAGCGTCCCGGCCTGCGACTGCGACAGAAGCCATTCCATCGCCGCATCGGGCTGATTGGTCGTATCCACGTCATCCGTATGCACGGACGTCAGCCAGCCGTTGGTGGACATCAGTCCTGCGGTGGCGTTGGAGAATGCCAGCACCGGCACCGTCCAGCCGCTGTAGTCGTAGAGGTTGACCTTGACGGCGATGGACGTGGCGGACGCCGTCTGCAGCTGCTCGTCGTTGATGCGGTATTCGCGGTTGTTGCCCGACGCCACCGCCTTCGTCAGCACTCCGTCCACATACACGCCCAGCGGACCGCCGTACAGGTATCCGCGTTCCGGCCGGCGGGTATCCTCATCATAAACCGTATTGGTGGTCGTATAGGCCACCGATCGCCAGTCGCCGTCGCGGTCCGTGTCGGCATCCGTCGCCGTGAAACGCGCATAGTAGATCAGCGAATTGCCCGCCCCCAGCGAAATCTGCTTGCGGTCCGCCGCCGGCGGGGCCGCGCCCGACAGCGTCAGCGTCGTGTTGGTCGTGGCCGCCCAGCCGTTGGTGACGAAGGCATTGGTGACCGGCACGACGGCCTGGGATTCGTTCCAGAAATCCACCCGCGGGGCGCGGCCGGTCGCGCCGATGGTGCCGTCTATGCCGCTGTACGCATCGGATGCCTGCAGT
>JAHDSS010000202.1 GCA_018432565.1 Kiritimatiellia bacterium | reverse complement strand
GTGGGCAAAAGTGCCGGGGGAGCGTTGGGAAGGCGGCGGGGCGGCGCAGCGGAACAGGCGGTCAGCCAACGAAAAGGTGTCGGGGCCCGAGACGCGGACAATGGCGATGGCGCCTTCGCCGGGGGCGGTGGCGATGGCGGCAATGGTGTCGGATGACGGCAGGGGGGGCATGTTTGCGGTGTGATACACCCAAACGCCCCGCGCCGCAATCCAAGAGAGGCCGGAAAAGGAATCCGCTTAACGCAAAAGACGCAAGCGGCGCAAAAGAACTGTCAGAGAAGAACCAGCGGCGGTCAAGGAACTGACCGCCCTGCCGTTTTTGGCAAAAGAGGAAAGAGTTCCATGGCAGGTGATCAGGACGGGGCGGCGGGAGACGATTGTGCGGTTGAGGGAGGCGGAAGGGAAGGGCGGGCGGGTTCGCGGAAGAGGAAGAAGACGGCGCCCATGAGGCAGCAGCCGGCCCAGACATAGTTCCACGACCAGGCCTGGCGCATGTAGAGCAGGGCGAAGGGCACGAAGACGGAAAGGGTGATGACTTCCTGGAGAATCTTGAGTTGGGCGAGGGAGAGGGTTTCGTAGCCGATGCGATTGGCGGGGACCTGGAAAAGATATTCGCACAGGGCGATGGACCAGCTGATCAGAGCGGCCACCAGCCAGGTCTTGTGGGAGAGATTGCGCAGATGCGCATACCACGCGAACGTCATGAAGGTGTTGGAGACAACAAGCAGCGCAATCGTGATCGCAATGCGGTTCATGGGAATCCTTTCAGTCCGCCGTTCGGTGCGGTCAACGCATGCAACGGGGGCTTGAGCGGCAGACTATAGCGCAATGGCTCAGGGCGAACAATAGACAGTAGCGTCCATGTGAATGCCACCCAGAAGGTCTGGCCCAAGTGGCCCTCGAATTGGTGCCCTGGGCGTATGAAGCGTTCGGCCGTTGGGGGGCCATCCATGTCTATCCGAGGCCGATGACCTGCTCGAAATCCACCTGGTGGGAAGCCAGCACATAGGCGACGGTCAAGCCGGCGGTCTGTTCGTGCAGTACGCGATAATACCCGGCGTAGGTTTCCGGGGTTTCCTCCGGGTCGGGCGGGCGAAGGCCGAGAAAGACCAGGGAGGCCTCCCGGGAGGAGGCGCGGATCAACTCAAAAACCCCCAGGCCGTTGCGGGGCACGAACTCGACTTCGACATCCAGCCGCTGCGACTCGATATGCTCTTCGATGGGTTGGGAAATTTCCGCGCCGTCCACGGGATCGTCCACCACGCGTTTCAGGCGGATGACGGCGTCGGCCCACGCCTTGCTCCGCTTCAGGAGATGCGCCAGCGTCAGGATCAGGCCGATGTTGGTCTGCTGTCCGCTCCACCAGATGTCCAGCGTGGCTTTCTCGGCAAAGGTCGGGGCTTCGTCGCGTTCGTTTTCGCGGATCAGGATCAGGTTGCGGTCCATGCGGTGGATTTCGAGGATCAGCCGGGCAAAGCGTTCCAGGTTGTCCGTTTCTTCGGAATCGCCCATCAGGATGGTGTTGGGCTTGAGGGGCCCGAACCCGTAGGCCTTGATGAGGGCTTCCGCACCGTCGAGAACGTTGTCTTCAGGCAGGACCTTGACCAGGGCATGCACGTCGCGTTTGGCCAGATAATCCTTGATGCTGCCGCGGAGGGAGCGGATCCGTTCGAGGACCCACTGTTCGCCGGTGACGATGGCGGCCACCGTCATGTTGCTGGCGTTGCGGGCGAGGGCATGGGCCATTTCGATGAGGTACCAGCGCGACTGGGGGGCGCCGCTCAGCACCAGGATGTTGGGGCGCCAGGTCCGTTCGTCCTGCTTGCGCCGGTCGAGATGCCGAATGGCAAAGCCGGCCAGGAGCATCAGCAGTCCGTAGCGCATGTCGCCCCACTGGGCCTTGAGATTTCGGCGTTTTTCCAGCACATAGATCAGGCCGGCGACCGCGACGGCGATGAAGGTGGCGCCGGGGTTGATCATCAGCATGACGGCGAAGCAGCCGGCGCTGCCGGCAAACGACCAGGCCGGATGCACCCGGAATTCCGGCCGCCAGGAGGGGCTGTCGATCAGCCCCTCCAGTCCGGCCGAGAGATTCAGCAGGCCGTAGGAGGTCAGGAAGAACATGGAGAGGACCGGGGCGATCATGTTGAGATCGCCGAGCAGGATGGCCCCGAGCGCGACGAGGAAGGTCAGGGCGGTGGCGATGCGCGGATCATTGGTGCGGCCGAAGCCGCGGCCGAGAAACCGGGGAAAGATCCGGTCCCGGCTCAAGGCCTGCATGGTGCGCGGAGCCCCCAGCAGGGATCCCAGGGCGCTCGACAGAGTGGCCGCCCACACGCCCAGGAGAATCAGGGAGCCCCAGCGCGCCACCGACTGCAGAATCAAGGGCTCGGCCAGCAGGCGTCCGCGGTCCGGCACGAAATGGATCAGCACGATGGGAACCGCCATGTACACGGCGTAGCCCGTCAGGACGGCTCCGAGCGTTCCCCGGGGCAGGGCCTTGGCCGGATTTTTCAGGTCGCCGGACATGGACAGGCCGGCTTCAATGCCGGTCACCGCCGGGAAAAACACCGCGAAAACGGCCCAGAACGGCAGGCGGGTGGAGATATCGACGACCGCATCGGCGGCCGGGGCGGCCGGGGGCGCCCCCAGGAAAAACGACACCAGCGAGGCGGCGATGGCGGCCAGGATCAGCAGCTGCGTTTTAAGGGCCAGATCGGCGGAAAGGGTGGCCAGAATGGACAGCCCCAGAAGGGTGAGAATGGAAATCAAGCGAACTTCGGTGAGAGCGAAGGGCAGGTGGGCGATCCACGGGCCGAGATCCACCGATCCGGCCAGGGCTTCGGCGAAGCCGGTGACATAGAACGCCACGGCCAGGGCCTGGGCGATGGCCAGCGGAACGCCGATGGCCGCGCCGAGTTCCACCCCCAGCGAGCGCGAGATGATGTAATAGGCCCCGCCGCCGCCCACGTGCATGTTGGTCGCGGTGGCCGAAAGCGACAGACCGGTCAGAAAGGTGATGGCGGTGGCCATGGTGACGATCAACAGGGTCCGGCCCAGTCCCACCTGGCCCAGCACCCAGCCGAAGCGCAGGTACATGATGACGCCGAGGATGGTCAGGATGCTGGGCGTGAACACGCCTTTGAAGGCGCCGAAGGAATATCCCGCCGGTTGGACCGTTGATTTGCCTGTGTCTTCGCTCATGTCATGGCTCTGGAGAAGATGCCGGCAGAATACTCCAGGCCGCTGGCGGTCACAACGGGATTTCGCAACGAAACGGCAGCCCGCGCAAAGATCCGGCCGTCCCCGGCCTCCCCGCCGGGTTTCGCGCCGCTTTTTGCTTGTACGGCCCGGGTGGGGTAGCGTAGAACCGCGGACAGATTTCCGCGAACCGGAGATTGCGGGACGGTAGCTCAGTCGGTAGAGCACGAGCCTTTTAAGCTTGTGGTCGTGGGTTCGAGCCCCACCCGTCTCACCATTTGAAAACCCCGGTTTTTTCAATAAAATCGGGGTTTTCTCCTTTTCGGGGGGAAGGCAGCCCTCCACGGATGGACACCAATGGACACAGCGCGGCAAAGCCGCAACCAAATTAATCAGAACTCATGAACTCATGAAAATGGAGAGGGGGATAAGCAGGAAAACAGGAAACGCAAGAAAACAAGACAGGCTAAGAGCAATCCCGGAAATGAATTAGGTCGAAAAACGTGCACAAAAAAGACGAAGTGGCCAG
>JAHDSS010000474.1 GCA_018432565.1 Kiritimatiellia bacterium | reverse complement strand
CGCGCCTGGTTCCGTCTTCCTATGCATGCCACCGCGACTCTACACCCGGCCCAGCCCCCCGCGCGACTGAAAACCCGCAGCAACACAGGCAGGAGACCCCCATGGGCTTGTCCCATGGGTGAATCAGGTCCACCCCAACCCGCCACACCCTCACAAACGCCGCACCGCAACCACACCTCCGCGGAAACGCGGAAACGCGGAAACCCCGTTTCCCGTTTGCCAAACCGTGCCCTCCGTGCAACACTTCCTGCGGCGGACCAATGACTATTCCGGACCCCATTTCCAGGCCCTCCGGCTTTACCCTGATCGAGGTGCTGGCCTCGCTTGGCCTCTGCGCCCTGCTCGCGGCCGCCACGGCCTCCGCCGTGGTCTTCTCCGGCCGCGCTGAACGCATCGCCCTGCGCTACGGCGACGCCTCCCTGCTGGTCCCGTCCCTTTATGCCGCCCAGCGCCTCCGGCCCGAGGAATTGCCCGCCCCTCCCCGAGGCTGGCGTGTGGACCATGTCTCCCAGATGATCCCCCTGCCGGACGAAACCCTCCGCGAATGGCATCAACTCGCCATTGCCCCCGCCGACCGCGAAATCCCGGCGTTTACCCTGTCCATTCTGGATGACCGTCCATGACCCCCGCCCCCCGGAAAACCCTGGTCATTCTCGCCGCCGGTCTGGGCTGGAACCTGATCGAAAAACACCGGCCCGTCACGCGACTCGCCTTCCGTCCCGTTTCCCCCGGACCGCTTTCGCTCACCTGCCCCGCCCAGGCCACCCTGCGCACCGGCCTGCCCCCCTCCCGCCACGGCATCGTGGCCTCCGGCTGGTTCCATCGCGACCTGGCCCGGCCCTTCTTCTGGGAACAGTCCGCCGCCCTCGTCCACGGCCGCCGCATCTGGGACGACGCCCGCACCGCCGGTCAAACCGTCGGCATGGCGTTCTTCCAGCAAAGCCTCGGAGAAGCCCTGGACCTGGTGATTTCCCCAAAGCCCATCCACCGGCATCACGGCGGCATTCTCATGGACTGCTATACCCGCCCCGAGCCCCTCTATGCCGAACTCTGCGCCGATCTCGGCCGGCGCTTCGATCTCTTTCACTACTGGGGCCCCCTCGCCCGCGCCTCCGTCGGCCGCTGGATCGCCGAAGCCGTCCAACTCCTTTTCTCCCGCCCAGACGCCCCCGACCACCTGTTCGTCTATCTGCCCTCCCTCGACTACGACCAGCAGCGCTTCGGGCCGGATTCCCCCAAAACCGCCGCCGCTCTCACGGAAACCCTTGCCCAGATCGACCGCCTCGTCGCCGCGGCCGAACGCCAGGACCGCGACTGGCTTCTCACCGGCGATTACGCCATCGAAGCCGTCACCGCCCCCGACGGCGCTGTGTTCCCCAACCGCCTTCTGCGCCAGGCCGGCCTGTTCCACACCCGGGAAACCGCCCGCATGCTCTACCCCGACTTCTTCACCTCCCGCGCCTTCGCCATCGCGGACCACCAGATCGCCCACGTCCATGTCCCCGACCCCGCCGATCTCCCCCGCGTAAGGGAACTTCTCGCCTCCCGGGAAGGCATCGGGGAAATCCTCGACCGGCCCGCCCAGATCGAGCGCGACCTCCACCATCCAGATCGCTCCGGCGACCTGCTGCTCCTCGCCGCCCCCGGCCGCTGGTTCGCCTATCCCTGGTGGACCGATCCCCGCCAGGCCCCCGACTATGCCGCCCACATGGACATCCACAACAAACCCGGCTTCGATCCCTGCGAACTCTTCTTCGGTTTCCCCCCGCCCCATACCTCCCGGAAAACGGAAAGAATCCGCGGCACCCACGGACGTTCCGGCCCCGGCCATGATGTAGCCGCCGCCGGTCTTTTCCCCGAAGCCCGTTCCTTCGCCGAACTGGCCGCTGCGCTGCGCCGGCGCCTGACGCCTTGAGTCCTTCCGCCCCCTCTCGTGTGCCGCCCCTCTCCTGCCTTTCCGCCGCTTGACCACTTATGGTTGTTATAACATCCATAGTATGGATGTTATAACAACCATAAGTGCTTTTCTTCAGGCTCCGTGACACGTTTCTCCGGACTTCTTCGGCCATCACCGGGGCATGAAAAAAGCGCGGAACCGCAAAGTCCCGCGCCGAACGATTCTTTTTCCGGAGGCTACTTGGCCTTCGCCGGGATCGTCGCCTTGCTCTTGGCCAGGGCCGCCAGCGAGGCAAACCCCTCCGGATCGTGAATGGCGATTTCCGAGAGCATTTTGCGGTTCAGTTCAACGCCGGCCTTCGTCAGGCCTTCGATAAACCGGCTGTAGGAAATCTCATTGAGCTTGCACGCCGCCGACAGGCGCACGATCCACAGACCGCGGAAGTCGCGTTTCTTTTCCTTGCGATGGGCATAGCTCAAGGCCATCGCGCGGTCCACGGCTTCCGTGGCCTGGCGGAACAGCTTGCTGCGGCTTCCGTAGAAGCCCTTGGCTTGGTCCAAACGGCGCTTGCGGCGCTTGCGGCTCGCGGGGGAATTGGTGGTTCTGGGCATGGTTCTCTCCTACTCCATCAAGGTTATGCGCCCATCTCGTTCGAGAGGGACTTGGCGATCGCGCCGCCCGCCTGCACCGTCTGGCGCAGCCGGCGCTTCTGCTTGCGCGTCTTGCACGAGGCCAAATGGCGCCTCCCCGGCTTCTTGTGCAGCATCTTGCCGGTCGCCGACTTCTTGAAGCGCTTGGTCACCGCCTTGCGCGTTTTCTTCTTCACTTTCGCAGCCATGATCGTCATTCCTTGCAGCCGGGCCGCGGACCTTTCGTCCGCCCCGTGGTTTCTTGTCTGATTCAAACAGACGGCGACTTGTACGGGATTTGCCCCGCCCCGTCCAGTAGAATCGTGCAACTTCGCTCCGTCAGCCGGCCGGCGCGGTTTTGGCCGCCTGCCGGGTCTTCGGATTCGGATTCAGCACCATCTGGATGTTGCGCCCCATCAGCTTGGGGGCCTGCTCCACCACGCCTTCCTCGCGAATGTCCGCCAGCACCCGGTTCATCAGGACGAATCCCAGTTCCTTGTGCGCGTTTTCCCGCCCCCGGAAGAACAGGGCCACCTTCACGCGGTGCCCTTCGCCCAGAAACTTTTTCAGGTTGCGCAGCTTGACGTCGTAGTCGTGTTCGCCCACGCTCGGATGCAGCTGGACTTCCTTGACCTTCGTGGCCGCGGTGCTGCGCTTGTTCTGCTTTTCCTTCTTGCTCTGGTCGTACCGGTACTTGCCGTAATCCATGATCCGGCACACCGGCGGCCGCGCCGTCGGCGAAATTTCCACCAGATCGAGTCCGGCGTTGCGGGCCTGGGTCTGGGCTTCATACGTGGGCACGATGCCCAGCTGGTCGCCGGCGGCTCCGATCAGCCGGACTTCCGGCACGCGAATGCGCTGGTTGATGCGGGTTCCGAAATCCCGGCGGCGCGGGTCTCTGGGGTTGTACGGTGCTTGTATGGCAGTCTCCTTGTTTTCCGGGGAGGGTGGGATCCGCCCCGTTCGGTTGCTCTAGTTCATTTCCACCCGACGTTCGGCATCCAGCTTTTCGATGAACGCCTCCAGCAGCATGGCTCCCTCGTCCCCAGCCACCCGGCTGCGGACGGAAACGGTTCCGTTTTCGATCTCCCGCCCGCCCATGACCAGCATGTACGGGATCTTCTGCAGCTGCGCATCGCGGATCTTGGCGCCCATCTTCTCGGGCCTCCCGTCCACCTGCACACGGAAATCCTTCGCCCGCAGCTTCGCGGCGACCTCTTCGGCCGCCGCGGTCTGCTTGTCCGTCACCGGAATCAGCACCGCCTGCACCGGCGCCAGCCACAGCGGAAACGCCCCGGCGTAGTGCTCGACCAGAATGCCGAAGAACCGTTCCAGGCTCCCCAGCAGCGCGCGATGCACCATGTACGGCCGGTGGTCCTGGCCGTCCGCGCCCGTATAGGTCATGTCAAAGCGATCCGGCAGGTTGAAATCGAACTGCACGGTGCTCATCTGCCACTGGCGGCCGATGGCGTCGCGCGTCTTCAGATCGATCTTGGGCCCGTAAAACGCCCCGCCGCCCTCGTCCATTTCGTAGGCAATGCCTTCGGCGTCCAGCGCGGCCTGCAACGACCGCTGGGCCACGTCCCACCGCGCGGGCTCGCCCACCGCCTTCTCCGGCCGCGTCGCCAGATACGCCGTGATGTCCTCGAATCCGAACGCCCGCCACATCGCGATCGCGAAACGCACGCAGTCGCGCACCTCCTGCTCGACCTGCTCCTCGGTGCAGTAGATGTGCGCGTCGTCCTGGGTGAACCCCCGCACCCGCATCAGCCCGTGCAGCACCCCCGCCCGCTCGTAGCGGTACACCGTGCCCAGCTCCGCCCAGCGCAGCGGCAGCTCCCGGTACGACCGCTTGCGGTTCTTGTAGATCTGGATGTGGAACGGGCAGTTCATCGGCTTGATGTAGTAGCGCTGCTCGTCGATCTCCATCGGCGCGTACATGTTCTCGGCGTAGAATCCCAGATGCCCCGACGTCTCCCAGAGGCCCGCCCGCCCGATGTGCGGCGTGTACAGCATCTCGTAGCCCGCCCGGAAATGCTCCCGGCGCCAGAATTCCTCGATCGTCGCGCGGATCCGCGCGCCCTTCGGATGCCAGTGCACCAGCCCCGGCCCCACGCTCTCCTGGATGCTGAACAGATCCAGGTCCCGCCCCAGCACGCGGTGATCCCGCAGTTTGGCTTCCTCCAGCATCTTCAGGTGCGCATCCAGATCCGCCTGCGACAGGAACGCCGTCCCGTACAGCCGCTGCATCATCTGGTTTTTTTCATCGCCCCGGAAATACGCCCCCGCCACGCTCTGCAGCTTGAACGCCTTGATGGCGCCCGTGCTTTTCACGTGCGGCCCGCGGCACAAATCCGTGAAATCGCCCGTGTGGTACAGGCTGATCGTTTCGCCTTCGGGAATGTCCGCCAGCCGTTCCAGCTTGTACGTCTGGCCCCGCCCCTTCATCAGCTCCCACACCTCTTCACGCGTCTTTTCCTCGCGCACGAACGGCAGGTCTTCGGCCACAATCTTGGCCATTTCCGCCTCGATCGCCGGAAAGTCTTCTTCCGTCAGCCGATGCTTCAGGTCGAAATCATAGTAAAACCCGTCCTCGGTGTCCGGGCCGATATCAAACAAGGCGTCCGGCCACAACCGCTGAACCGCCGATGCCATCACATGCGCCGCGCTGTGGCGCATCGTCTCCAAACCAACTGAATCCGGTTTCATGAAAATGGGGCAGAATCCTTCTGTTAAAGCGTCTCAAACTACCCCTCTGCCCCCGCAAAGTCAATGCACCACGCCGTTTTCTGACCGGTTCGGGCGCCTCTGCGCCCGGGTGTCGCCAGAATGGCCCCTCGTAGCGCGGGGCTCCCGTCCCGCGCCGATCCGTATATCCGCACGCGACAGGAGCCGCGTGCCACGAAGGCAAGCCATTTCGTCCAAGCCCCCCCACGACCTTTCCCTGCTCCGCCTGCCAAACCCCCACGGCCTTGCTTGCCCGCCGACTTGTCCGCCATAGCCTTGGCGAAGGAGGAAGCCTTGGCAAAGGCGGGTGCCGTGGGTGAATCCGTTTCCTCCCCCAACCACCGCCCCCCCCGCAAAAAAACACCGCCCCCCCCCTTGACATTCCATCCGCCCTGTGTTTCTATATGAAGAAACATCCCGGAAAACCCCACATGAACCCAGGCCCCCACATGCTGCTCGACACCTTCCCCGCCCGCGAGGAGTTCCACGCCCTCCTCGACGCCTCCACCGTCGTCCCCGTCGGCGCGCGCATCCTCGCCGACACCGAGACCCCCGTCTCCGTCCTCGCCCGCTTCGCCCCCCGCCATCCGCGCTTGTTCCTTCTCGAAAGCGCCGAGGGCGGCGAACGCTGGGGCCGCTACTCCTTCATGGGCGTCACCGCCCGCGCCACCGTCGCCGTCTATCCCCGCGATGTCGTCGTCCGCCAGGGCATCGACGAAAAACGCATCCCTCACGGGGGCGCCCCCCTCGCCGTCCTTCGCGACCTCATGAAGCCCTATTCCCTCGCCCGCATCCCCGGCCTGCCCCGCCTCTGCGCCGGCCTCGTCGGTTACTTCTCCTACGAAATGATCCATTTCTTCGAGTCCCGCGTCCCCAACCGCCTCCCCCCCGAACGCCCCCTCGCCGAATTCGTCATTCCCGACACCCTTCTCATCTTCGACAACGTCAACCACACCCTCACCGCCCTCGCCCTCGCCTTCAAGGAAGACGGCGACGCCGACACCCTTTATGACGCCGCCCGCGCCCGCGTCCAGGACCTGCTCGACACCCTGGCCACCCCCGTTCCCACCGGCCAGGTCTCCGGTTCCGCCCCCATCCGCACCCCCGCCCCCATCCACCCCCCCGACGATTTCAAGACCATGGTCGCCACCGTCAAGAACCACATCACCGAAGGCGACATCATCCAGTGCGTCGTTTCCCAGTCCTTCGTCGGCCCCGCCCCCGCGGACCTCGTCAGCCTCTACCGCGCCCAGCGCCACGTCAACCCCTCCCCCTACCTCTTCTTCCTCAAGGCCCAGGATTCCACCCTCATCGGCTCCTCCCCCGAAACCATGATCCGCCTCGACCACCGCACCGCCACCCTACGCCCCATCGCCGGCACCCGCCCCCGCGGCGCCACCGAGCAGGAAGACCGCAAGCTCGCCGACAGCCTCCTCCAGGACGAAAAGGAACGCGCCGAACACCTCATGCTGGTGGATCTCGGCCGCAACGAACTCGGACGCGTCGCCCTCCCCGGCACCGTCCAGGTCACCGACCTCATGATCGTCGAACGCTACTCCCACGTCATGCACCTCGTCTCCAACATCACCGCCGACCTCGAACCCGGCCACGACGCCTTCGATCTCCTCGCCTCCTCCTTCCCCGCCGGCACCCTCTCCGGCGCCCCCAAGATCCGCGCCATGGAAATCATTGCCGACCTCGAAACGGAACCCCGCGGCCCCTACGGCGGCGCCGTCGGCTACCTTTCCTTCGACGGCAACATGGACTTCTGCATCTGCATCCGCACCGCCGTCGCCGAACACGGACGGCTCACCATCCGCGCCGGCGCCGGCATCGTCGCCGACTCCGACCCCGACACCGAACTCCAGGAAACCCGCAACAAAGCCGCCGCCATGTCCCGCGCCCTCCAGCTCCTCCAAACCGCCCAACAATCCCAATCTTAACTCCTAATCGTAATCTTAATCGTAATCCTAATCCTAATCGTAACCCTGACCTCTGACCTCTGGAAACTCCCATGATCCTCATGATCGACAACTACGACTCCTTCACCTACAACCT
>JAHDSS010000015.1 GCA_018432565.1 Kiritimatiellia bacterium | reverse complement strand
TGTTTCCTTCGACGGCCTGACCGTCGGCTACGACGGCAGCGCGAAGTCGGCCCTCGTTTCGTCTGATCCCGCCGGCTTGACCGTGAACGTCACCTACGACGGTTCCGCGACGCTTCCGGTGGCCGTTGGAACGTACGAGGTGGTTGGCACGATCGCCGACGCCAACTACTTCGGTTCCTCCACCGATATCTTTACAATCGTCAAGGGCTCCGCCGCGGTGACGCTCACCGGCCTGGCGCAGACCTATGACGGCGCGCCGAAGAGCGCGGGCGCGACCACCGAGCCGGCCGGACTGGCCGTGAATCTGACTTACGACGGTTCGCCGACGGCTCCGACCGCCGCCGGCAGCTATGCCGTGACCGGCGCCGTGGCCGACGCGAACTACGCGGGCATCGGCACCGGCACGCTGGTTGTCGCCAAGGCTTCCGCGACGGTCTCGCTGTCCGGGCTGTATTACGTGTACGACGGCTACGCCAAGAGCGCGACGGTGACCACCGATCCGGCCGGGTTGAGCGTGACCGTGACCTACGACGGCTCCGCCGTCGCGCCCAGCGCCACGGGCAGCTACGCGGTCGCGGCGGCCGTGTCCGACGTCAACTACCAGGGCTCGGCGTCCGGCACCCTGACCATCGCGCCCGAAGCGGGGGATGGCTTTACGCAATGGCTGCAAGAGCAGGAACTCGATCCGCAGGACAGCCGCTACGAGGAAGGCGCGGACGATGACGGCGACGGCCTGACGACCTGGCAGGAGTATGTGGCCGACACCGAGCCCGACAGCTCCAACAGCGTGCTGCGGCTTACCGGCGCCTATACGCCCGGCGCCGCCGGCGGCACCGGCAAAATGCTCTTCACCTTCCCCGCCAGCACCGGCCGCTACTACCAGTTGATTTACCGGACCAACCTCTTCAGCCCGACGCTGACCAACTACTTGGGACAGGGTGTGCCGGGCATGGTCGTCACCAACGACTCGCCGGGGGCCTGGTTCGGCGACATCCGCGTGCTGCTGCAGGAACCCTAACCGTCACGCTCTTGCGCGCTGGCGGTGGGGGTTGACGCGAATGCGCGGCAGCGGAACAAGTGATTTCGGCTCCGGCGCTGCGCGCCTTCGCTCCATAGGAGCCGGGCGTGCACCGAATCGCCGAAGCGCCCCCAAAAGGGCGCATCCCCGATTCACTGACTTGATTTGGAGTGCGGCGGCATGACGCCGCTTTGGGGCCGCGACATGTCGCGGCCCGAGAAAGCGCGGTCATGCCCGCGCACTCCAAAAGGGCCAGCCAACTGAATCGCGGTATTTGATTTCCGGGCGGTCAGTGGAACAGGGATGCGCCCCCCCTAAAAACAGCCCTAATAAAACGCTTCGACAACCGGTGCGGGCTGTGGCAGGATGCATCGTTTCGACAGTTGGGTCGAAGGAGATTTGCACATGAAGTTTGAACGAGCGTCCGGTGTTCTGCTGCACCCCACATCCCTGCCCGGGCCCTACGGCATCGGCGAAATCGGGCCCGAGGCCCGCCGGTTTGCCGATTTCCTGCAGGCCACCGGGCAGAAGATCTGGCAGATTCTGCCGCTGGGGCCGACCAGTTACGGCGACAGCCCGTACCAGTCGCCCTCGACCTTTGCCGGCAATCCGCTGTGGCTCAGTCTGGACGGGCTGGTCGAGGATGGCCTGCTGGATCCGGCGGAGCTGAAGCGCTTTCCGTCGTTTCCCGCCGACCGGGTGGATTTCGGGCCGGTGATTATCGCCCGCATGAAGGTGCTGGAAACGGTGTGCAACGGGTTCGCGGACAAGGCGTCCGCCCGGCTCCGGACCGAATTCGATTCCTTTTGCTCGCAGAACGCCGACTGGCTGGAGGATTACGCGCTGTTTGCGGCGCTGAAAGATGCCCACGGGGGCGTGCCGTGGACGCAGTGGGAGCCGGAACTGGCCCAGCGGGATCCCGCCGCCCTGGCCGCGGCGCGCCAAACCTGCGCCGCCGAAATCCGCAACGTCCGGATCATTCAGTTTCTCTTCGAGCGCCAGTGGAAACAGCTGCGGGCGTATTGCGCCGAACGGCGGATCCAGTTCGTCGGCGACATTCCGATTTTCGTGGCCCACGACAGCGCGGACGTCTGGGCGCATCCGGGTCTGTTTTTCCTGCGGCCGGACGGGCATCCGAGCGTGGTGGCGGGGGTGCCGCCGGATTACTTCAGCGCGACGGGCCAGCTCTGGGGCAATCCGCTCTACAACTGGAAAGCCCACAAGGCCCAGAATTACGACTGGTGGATGGCCCGCCTGAAACGCGTATTCGGGATGGTGGATATTGTGCGCATTGACCATTTCCGCGGATTCGAGGCTTATTGGGAGGTGCCCGGCGACGCTCCGACCGCCATGGACGGAAAATGGATCAAGGGCCCCGACCGGCATCTCTTCGACGTGCTGAAGAAGCGCATGGGCGACCTGCCGATCATTGCGGAAGATCTCGGGGTCATCACGGACGAGGTGGACGCGCTGCGCGAGTAC
>JAHDSS010000440.1 GCA_018432565.1 Kiritimatiellia bacterium | reverse complement strand
TCAAGGGTTCGCGCAAGAGCACGGCCTATGCCGGCACGATCGTCGCCCAGGAGGCCTGCAAGGTCGCCCTCGGGCACGGGCTCAACGAAGTCGAGATCCTGGTGCAGGGTCCCGGGTCCGGCCGCGAGTCCGCCATTCGCGCCGTCCAGGCCGCCGGGCTGTCGATCAGCGCCATCCGCGACATCACGCCGGTGCCCCACAACGGGTGCCGCGCCCGCAAGCGCCGCCGCGTCTAACCGATATCAAGAAAGAGGAACCGAACATGGGCAGATACATTGGACCGGCCTGCAAGCGCTGCCGCCGGGTGGGAATGAAGCTTTTTCTGAAGGGCGACCGCTGTTACATGGCCAAGTGCCCGATCGAGCAGGGGCATCCGCCTCCGGGCCCGGCCACCCGCCGCCGGCCCCGGATGAAGGACTACGGACTTCAGCTGCAGGAGAAGCAGCGCCTGCGCAACATGTACGGCATGCGCGAAGGCCAGTTCCGGCTGTTCTTCCAGCGCGCGCTGCGCAGCCGCGGCGTCACCGGCGAAATCCTGCTGCAGGCCCTGGAACTGCGTCTGGACAACATCGTGTACCGCATGGGTCTGGCGCCCTCGCGCCGCGCCGCCCGCCAGTTTGTCCGCCACGGCCATGTCCGCGTCAACGGCGTGAAGGTGAACATCCCTTCCTACAAGGTCAAGCCCGGCGAAACGGTCCAGGCGCGCGACGCCAAGTGCAGCCGCGAATTCTCCAAGGCCCATCTGGATGCCGCCGAGAGCCGCGGATGGCCCTCCTGGCTGAACGTGGACAAGGCCGAGTTCAAGGCCGTGCTCGACCACGTGCCCACCCGCGACGAAATCGCGCCGGTGGTCAACGAACAACTGATTGTCGAACTGTATTCGAAGTAGTCCCCCGCAACCCCAACCCCCGCCATACGTTCCGGTTAACGCCCGGAACTGGAAGGAGAACACCATGAACGACCGCCTCAACCGGTTTGAAATGCCCAAGTTCGTCGTCAAGGACGAGGCTTCGGCGACCCCCACCTACGCCACCTTCACCGCCGAGCCGTTCGAAGCCGGCTACGGACGGACCATCGGCAACTCCCTGCGCCGCGTCCTGCTGTCGTCTCTCGAAGGCGCGGCCATCGCCTCCGTCCGCATCCAGGGCGCCGAGCATGAGTTCTGCCACCTGAAGGGCTGCGTCGAGGACGTGACGGACATCGTCCTGAACCTCAAGCGCATCCTGTTCAAGCTCTACACCCGCCAGCCCAAGATGCTGCGCATCAAGGTCAAGGGCCCCGGCGACGTCACCGCCGCCGACATCCAGACCGATGCCGCCGTCGAGGTGCTCAATCCCGACCAGCACATCTGCACGCTGGACGCCGACGGCGTCTTCGATGCGGAAGTCGAGGTCAAGATCGGCCGCGGCTACTGCCCCGCCGAGTGGAACAAGCGGCCCGATCAGGAAATCGGCCTGATCCCGATTGACTCGCTGTTCTCGCCCGTGCGCCGCGTCAAGTACTCGGTGGACAACACCCGCGTGGGCCGCCGCACCGACTACGACAAGCTCGTGCTGGAAATCTGGACCGACGGGCGCATCAACCCCGACGAAGCTCTGACGCTGTCCGCCGCGATCCTGCGCCACCATCTCGATGTCTTCGTGAACTACGACAAGGACAT
>JAHDSS010000245.1 GCA_018432565.1 Kiritimatiellia bacterium | reverse complement strand
TGGCGACGATGGCGGGGGCGATGGCGCGGTAGAGCAGGGAGGTGCCGGCGCGGTTGCGGTTGTGGACTTCGTCGCCCATGTGCAGGGCCTGGGCGATCAGATTTTTCAGGTCAATGGGGCCGGTGTGGGCGACGGCGGCCTTGAGGACGGGGTAGAGGGTGTTTTCCATCCACTTGAGGCGCTTGGTGACTTCGTCGCCGAAGGCGCCGTAGCGCAGGACCTTGCCGAGGCCTTCGTTGAGGGTGCAGAAGGCGGTGTTGCCGTACTTTTCGTTTTTGACGATCCAGACGGGCATGGAGGGGGTGACGATGCCGGCCATGGGGCCGACGGCGCCGTGCTCGTGGCAGGGGGCGTACTGGATTTGGCCGGAGGCGGCCAGCTGTTCGGCCTCCTCGATGGTGGAGGCGCGGCCTTCATAGACCAGGCCGGCCATGACGCCGCCGCGCATCGGTCCGCACATGCGGTCCCAGGTGATGGGCGGGCCGGCGTGCAGGATGGTGTTCTCGGTCATGCCGGGGATGACGTTGCGGGCGATGTCGAGGCCGATGAGCCTGGGCGTGCCGGAGAGGATGATCTCCATGACCTTCTGGTTGGCCTTTTCGATTCTGGCGGCGCGCCTGGCGAGGATGTCCTCGGATTCGGGCGAGACGTCCACGGGCGGGCGCCAGTCCACCTGGACGGCGGGGGGGGAGACCTGGTCGCAGACGTCCTTGAAGGATTCGATGCCGACGTTGACGACCCGGAGGGGGGTGGTGAAGAGATTCTGGATGCTCATGACGGTTCCTTCCCGATTAGCGATTCTTGCGGACGATCTCGGCGGCGAGGAAGCCGGCGAGCTTGCAGGCGGCGGCGTTGGTGAGCTGCACGTGGGCACCGGCCTCGCGGAGGGCTTCGACGACGCCGGCGCGGTTCTGCGGATCGCCGATGGTGCCGGTGACGCCGGCGACGACGAAGACCTTTTTGGCGGCCTTCCGGATGACGGGGACCAGCTCCGCGGCGGGATCGAGGTTGGCGCCGTGGCCGAGCACGACATCCAGCAGGATGACGGCGGTTTCGGGGTTGGCGGCTTCGTCGAGGATCATTTTCTTGCGCAGGGTGAAATCAATCATGGGGTGGGCGCGGCCGACGGTGAATTCGTCCTCGCCGAGGTCCACGAGGGCGTTTTTCTCGGGCTTCCAGGCGTTCTTGAGCTTTTTGGTGTCGCCGAGCGGGGCGTTGGAAGTCATGTGGCGCAGGACGCCGTCGAGGACGACCTGGGCTTCGGCGCAGAAGGTGCCGCCGCTGAAGAGTCCGCGCAGGTAGCGGCCCTTGGCTTTGGGGCGTTTGGCGACGAGGGCATGCGCTTCCTCCTTGAGGATGGCGTCGCGCTTGGCCAGGCGTTCCATTTCCCTGGCGGGGTCGGCGCCGGTGACCTGGGCGACGGCGAGGTGGGCGGCCTGTTCGAGGGTGGCGGGCATGCCGCCTTCGCCGAGAAAGAGCGCCACGACGGGTTTCCTGGTCTTGCGAATCAGCGTGTAGACCTTTTTCAGAACCTTCGGTTGCGGCGGTTTGGCGACCAGGACGATGACCTTGGTTTCGGGGTCGTCGGCCAGGGCCTGCATGGCGTCGAGGAAGGTGATGCCGCCGACGGCGTCCTTGACGTCGCGACCGCCGGTGCCGATGGCCTGGGAGATGCCGGAGCCTTCGTTGGCGATGATGCAGGTGACTTCCTGGGTGCCGGTGCCGGAGGCGCCGACGACGCCGATGGGACCTTTGGGGACGACGTTGGCGAAGGCGAGGGGCACGCCGTTGATGATGGACGTGCCGCAGTCGGGGCCCATCACCAGCAGGCCTTTCTTATGGGCGGCTTGTTTCAGGGCGACTTCGTCTTCGATGGAGACGTTGTCGGAAAACAGCATGACGTGCAGGCCGGCGTCGAGGGCCTTGCGGGCCTCGCGGGCGGCGTAGCGCCCGGCGACGGAGATCAGCGCGAGATTGGCGCCGGGGAGGGCGGCGGCGGCAGACGGGATGTCGCGCGGGGCGGGGGCCTGGGCGCCGCCTTCCGCGGCCGGCTTCTTCTTGCGCGAGAGCAGTTCCTCGGCCTTGGCGAGGGCGTCCTTTGCGGAGGAGGCATCCCTGGCCTTGACGACGATCAGCAGATCCTGGTCGCCGGTTTTCTTGAATTCCGGCAGCAGCAGGCCGGACATGTCGAGGATGGATTTATTGGCTTCGGTGGCCATGACGACGGAGGCGTCGACGACGCCGGGGGCCCCGGACAGTTCGCGTCCCACGCGCATGAGGCTGACGGAATCGAAGTAGAAGCCCTGTTTGATGCGGCCTGAAATATTCATGACGTTTCGATCTCCTTGCGGGCAGGATAGGCATTCACCTGCCGAACCCGAATCCTAGCGCATCCGGGTCCGGAAAGGCGAGGAAAAACGGGGAAACGAAAATTCCGGCGCATCGGCGATTCACGGACTGGAACCGGACGGATTCAGGGATTGAATGTGGAGTACGGCGGCCAGACGCCGCTTTGGGGCCGCGACCCGCCTTCGCCAAGGCTGCGGCGGGCAAGCATGTCGCGGCCGGGAAAGCGCGGTCATGCCCGCGCACTCCAAAAGGGCCGGTTGGTGGACCCAGGGCGTTTCATTTCCGCTCGGTGAGGGAAACGCAGATGCGCCTGAAAATCGGGATTTTCCACGCCGTGGAAAATCCGGATGACTGGGGGATCAGGGGGCGGAGCGGCGGAGGAGGGCGAGGGTTTCGACGTGGTAGGTGTTGGGGAAGAGGTCGAAGGGCTCGATGGCCTCGATGGCGTAGGGCGACGCGAGGAAGAGCTTGAGGTCGCGGGCGAGGGTGGAGGGGTTGCAGGAGACATAGACGATGGCGCCGGGCGAGAGGCGGTCGATCCAGGCGATGGCGTCCGGGGAGAGGCCGGGGCGGGGCGGATCGACCACGACCAGGTCCACCGTGTCCGGGATGCCGGGGGGCAGGGTCTTGTTGACATCGGCGGCGATGAGGTCGACGTTCTGGATGCCGTTGAGGGCGAGGTTTTCGCGGGCGGCCTCGACGGAGGGGGGGAAGCTTTCGACGCCGATGACGCGGTCGGCGATGCCGGCGAGGTGGAGGGCGATGGGGCCGGTGCCGGCGAAGAGATCGAGGGCGGTGGCGGGGTGTCCGTGGCGGGTGGCCAGTTCGAGGACGCGGGTGAAGAGTTTGGCGGCCTGGGCGGTATTGCTTTGGAAGAAGGTGTCGGGGCCGATGCGGAAGCGCAGGCCGTTGAGCGTCTCTTCGATGAAGCCGGGCCCCTTGAGGATGGCGCGTTTTTC
>JAHDSS010000435.1 GCA_018432565.1 Kiritimatiellia bacterium | reverse complement strand
TCAAGCCTGAAGATACCCGATTACGTCGCGCACGGCAACATCGTGGTCGGCACGCCGATCGGGTCCTGAAAGTTTAGCGAAGGCCGGACCTGACGGCTTCGGGCCTTCGATTTGGGCAGGGAGCCTGTTTGACAGGGCGGATTTCGCGTTGAGCAAGGCCTGGCGCCGGCGGTTTCGGCACTCTTTTGGGACGTAGAGACTCCCATAGCGCAAATGGCTTTCCGAAGGAGGCCGAAGTCGCCGAATCCAGACAGACCGCTGCGCCACCGCCAATGGGTCGGGTCCATCGCAAGAGGAATGGCGCCGTTTTCGGATATCGGCTACGTGCCGTCGCGCGGTCGGCCGGGCCGGCGTCGGGGAAAGCGGGCCATGACGTGCTTGCGGAACCATGCGAGCAGGTCGCCGGCCAAGCAGAAGGTCGCCGTGCGATAGTTGGCGTGTGTGCTCAACGCCGCTGGAACGCAGATGAGACTGTAGACGATCGAATGGAGGCTCATCGCCTGTTGCGAATCGTCGAGTTCGATGAGCTTGAGGGCTTGCAGGAGATTGTGGGCCAAAACCGCCAAGGCGTAGAAGGCTTGGTTGGCCTCCAGCTTCAGGCAGGGCGGATGGTGCAAGTCCAGCGTGCTCAGCAGGCCCTTGAAACCCAGTTCGCAGGCACCCTTGAGCTGGTGCTTTTGCATGAACAGCTCCGGATCGGTCCCTCCCGAACGGCCCACGACGTAGCCGAAGCGCGGCAGCAGCTCGTCCGGCCTTTGCTGCTTGCGCACAGCAAAGACGTAGTCGCGGTCCGCCTTGCCAGGGCGATGCTTCAAGTAGGCGAACTGGGTCGGATATTCCGCGGGCGCCTGGGCGTCGGTCCACGCCGGGGCAGGCAACTCCGAGGCCATGCGGTCCAGCTTGCTCGTCCATTTGTTGTAGCTGACCGACCATGTCGTGAACTGTCCGTCGTCCTCGATGGATTTGAGGTGCTCCGCCGCGCTCGACGCGCTGTCGGCATAGAAATGGCTCTTGTGCGCTGCCCATGCCTCGCCGTTTTCCTGAATCATTTCCACCAGCATGTCGCTGACGTCGCCCGGCGATCCCAACTGGGAATCCAGCACGAACGGCCCTGTCCAGAGCGTCTGAAAGCTCAGCGCCAGGCGGTTGTCGTAGTTCCAGCGCGCCCCTTCGATCTTGCACCCGTGGACTTCGATTTCCGTGTCGTCGAAGAACACGTCGAGCACGCCCCCCGAAAGCAGGCGCCCGGGCTTTGTCTTGCTCATCGCCCACCGCACGAAGTCCTTGTTGAGCTGCTGCAAGGCCGCGAGCGATTCGGCCGTTTGCGCCCTCAGCCACTCGCCCAAGGTGCTTTCGTCCGCACCTTGCCTGAGCCCGACAAGACCGAGCCACACCCGATCCCGGCCAATGCGCTCGATGTCCTTGAGGCTGGTCGCTCCGCAACACAGCCCGTAGATGATCTGGGTCGCCAGCGCTTCCGGCGCAAATCCAGCGCCCTTGCGCTTGCGCGGATCCAACGCGGCCATTTGCGCAATCTTCTTGGGCAAGGAATACTCGCGGGCCAGCGCATCGATCAGCACCACCCCACCGCGCGCGGTGATCTTCTCGTTGCCCTTAAACTTGAACCGGTAGCGGCATGTTTGCTTCTTGAATGTTTTCATGCGCATATATAACCATATAGGTGATATAAATGTCAAGCGCTTTTCACCACCAATATATTTTTCCCCAGACTCGCTAAATGTTCAGGCGGCGGAGGCGCCGCTGGCGTCCACGACGCGGAGGGTGTTGGTGCCGATGGCGCGGGTGGTGGTGTAGGTGACGGTGGCGCCGGTTATGGGCGACACGGCGCCGAGGACGGTGGCCGACACGTACCAGGTGTAGGGCGGGGTGCCGCCGGACGCGGTGTAGGTGCCCGAGTCGCCGCCATAGGGGACAAACCACCGGCGCGTCGGGCTGATGGACAGCGTGGCGGCATCCGTTCCGGAGCCATCGTCGGTGTCGCCACCGCCGGAGCCGTCCTGGCCGTCATCGGGCTCTCCGCCGGAGGGGGAGGCGGGGGCGGTCGGGGGATTGACGGTGGCGGACGCCAGGAGGCTGCCGGAAAAGCCCGATTCGATCCAGGAGGCATCGAGAGTGGAGCTTTGGTCGGCATAGCGGAGGGTGCCGGCAATGTCCACAGCGGCACCGGCGGTGGTGCGGCCGCGGAGCTGGAGCTGGGCGGCCCCGCCGGCGACCGGCGAAACGGAGCCCGACCAGGATTGTCCGGCGTTGTCGTAGGCTTCCAGCACGGAGCCGTACTGCAGCAGGCGCAGCCACATCAGGGGCTGTCCGGATTGTCGGCCGGCGGGCTGGACCAGCGGAACCGCCTCCCCGGCGTCGTTGGCGCGGGCATAGTGCCCGGAGAAATCGTATTGGCGGCCTTCGTTGTCGAAGAGGCCGGCGGTGGTGGAGTCGGAAGAGCCGGTGTCGCAGGCGGCCAGCAGGAGCATCAGGCTGGCGGCGAGGGCGCCGGGAATGGACCGTCGGACAAAGGCATTCATGGTTCGGCCTTTTAGCTTCCCCCACCGGAGCGGTTTTGGCAAGAATGCAGATGGCGGGCCCCGCCCGGACCCCGCAGGAGAGCCGCAGCGACATGAGACCCTACCACATTGACGACGTGATGATCACCCCGCGCCAGCTGGAGCGGCGGGTGGACGAGCTGGCGCGCGAGATGGCGGCGGGGGGGCACAGCGACAACCTGGTGGTGATCGGCATCCTGCGCGGAAGCTTCATTTTCCTGGCGGATCTGGTGCGCTGGTTCTGGCTGAACGATCTGCATCCGCGGATCGATTTCATGATCATGGCCAGCTACGGCAGCGGGACCACGGCGGCGCAGGAGCCGGTGGTGAGCCGGGACTGCACGGTGGATCTGGCGGGGGCGGATGTGGTGGTGGTGGACGACATTCTCGACACGGGGCGGACGCTGCAGAAAGCGGTGGCGCACTTGCAGGCCCGGGGGCCGCGGAGCGTACGCACCTGCGCGCTGCTGGACAAGCCGTCGCGGCGGCTGGTGCCGTTCGAGGCGGACTTCACGGGGTTCGAGATCGAGGATGCCTTCGTGGTGGGCTACGGGCTGGACTACGACGGACGCCACCGCGAGCTGCCGCACATCGCCAAGGTGACGTTCACGGACGGGGAAGCGGCGGATTGACGGCCATGCGGACCTGGTTGAAAACCGCGGCGGGGCGCGCCTATGCCGCGGCCGGAGGGTTGAGACGTCAGCACAAGGGGCGCCTGGTAATCCTGACCTTTCACCGGATCCGGCCGGACGGCGAATCCGCGGCCGGGCGGCCCATGCGCAATCTGGAGGTGGCGGTGTCCGATTTCCGACGGATGCTGATGTGGATGCGGAATCGGTACCGGCCGCTGGCGCTGGCCGACTGGCTGGAGGGGGGGGTGCCGCCGGAGTGCGCGTCGTTTGCCGTCACGTTCGACGACGGATGGGCGGACAATTTTGATGTGGCGTTTCCGGTGCTTCGGGAGCTGGGGATTCCCGCCACGGTGTTTTTGTCCACGG
>JAHDSS010000048.1 GCA_018432565.1 Kiritimatiellia bacterium | reverse complement strand
CCGGGGTCAGGGGGCGGCAAGGACTTCGGCAAACGCGACGGTTTCGCGCCGGGCCGTGATGCGGGCGCGGACGGTTTCGCCGACGTTGGTGGCGCCGGTGACGAAGACGACCAGGCCGTCAATCTTGGCGACGCCTTCGCGGTCGGGGAATTTTTCGGAGCGCTCCAGGATTTCGAGATCGAGTTCGGCGCCGGCGACGACATGGTCGAGGGCGGCCTTGGCGGTGTCGGGGGTGAAGGCGCGGCGGATGACGTCGCCGGCGGGGGGCGTGGCGCCGCTGCCGGCGGGCTTTCCGGTGGGGACGGCGTTGGCGGCGCGGTCGCGGCGTTCGGTGATGCGCACATGGACGGTTTCGCCGAGGGTGGGGACGCCCTGGACGAAGACCACGAGCCCGTTGACGCGGGCGACGCCGTCCACGCCGGGGTTCTGGCCGGATTCTTCGCTGATGACGACGTCCATTTCGGCGCCGGGGACCACATGGGCGGCGGGGTCGCCGGGGCGGGGCTGGAAGATCCGACGGACCGGCCGGACGGATGTGGGCAGCGGATCGGTGCCGGCGGGCTTGCCGGTGGGCTCGGCGAACGCGATGCGCTCCTGCCGGCCGGTGATGCGGACGTTGACGCGCCGGCCGACTTCCGGGACTCCGTTGACGACCACGACGAGACCTTCCACGCGCGCGATGCCCTCGAAACCGGGGTTTTTCGAGGATTCCTCGGAGATGATGACATCCATTTCGGCGCCGGGCAGCACATGGGCGGCGGAATCGCCGGGGCGGGGCTGGAAGCCGCGCGAGCGGGGCCGGGCGGCTTCGGGCAGCGGCTCGGTGCCGGGCGGGTTGCCGGTGGGTTCGGCAAACGCAATGCGCTCCATGCGGTTGACGATGCGGACATTGACGCGTTCGCCGATGGTGGTGACGCCTTCGACCACCACGACGAGTCCGGCCACGCGGGCGATGCCTTCCTGCCCGGGATTTTGGGAGGAGGCCTCGGAAATCACGACATCCATTTCGGCGCCATCCACGACATGGCCGGCGGAGTCGTCGGCCGACGGCTGGAAGGGCTCGCGGGGGGGGCGGGGCGGCAGGTCCACGGAGGAGAGCACCCGGACGAGATTGGCGTCCACGACGCGTTCGCGGACGCGGGTGACGTCGGCCAGGACGGTCTGTCCGCGGCGGGCGCCCGAAACGAACGTGGTTCGGCCGCCGATCTTGGCGATGCCGGAGGTCAGGTCGTCGCTGTCGTCCTCGATGAACAGCTTGTAGCGGTAGCCGAGCCGGGGCTCGAGGACGGCCTGCGGGTCGGTGGCATCCACTACGTCGCCGGTGTTGACGTCGGGGGCGCCGGCTTCTCCCTCGGTATAGACCACGGTGACGGCGGCCTTCCCGGATTCCTTGACGTGAAGGGCGATCAGCACGGCGCCGGCAATGCCCAGCAGGACGAGAAAGACGAGGGCGAGGGCTTTCCACTTGCTGTCGGCGGCGGGGGGGGGAGTTGAGTCGGTCATGGCGAATGTTCCTTTTGTATAATGGCCACGCATTGTAGAGACCGCCGGCCCGGGGCGCAAGGCACAATCGCCCGGGATTCGCTTGAGCGCGCGCCCGATGTGGTATAGTAGTCATCCGTTCGCGCTCAAACCGTTTTACCCGAGCAGGCGGACAGGAAATCAGGCAGCCAGATGATCACGACCGACAGACCTCAGTGGATTCAGCAGCGCATTGTGCAGGACGAAATCGACCGGTATCTGCCGGCGGGCGGGGGGGATTTCATCCCGGATGGGGAGATTTTCCGCCTGCTGGGGGAGACCGGCGAACCGTCGGCGGCGCGGGTGCGCGAGCTGATCGCCAAGGCGCTGGCGGTGGAGACGCTGACGCTGGCGGAGCTGGCGGAGCTGATGCGGGTGCGGGACGAGGGGCTGTGGGACGAGATGCGGGCGGCGGCGGGGGCGGTCAAGCACAAGGTGTACGACAACCGCATCGTGACGTTCGCGCCGCTGTATCTGGGCAGCAAGTGCGTGAACGACTGCGAATACTGCGGGCTGCGGCGGTCGAATCCGGCGGTGGCGCGCCGGGTGCTGGCGATGGACGCGGTGCGCGCGGAGACGGAGGCGCTGGCGGGCAGGCTGGGGCACAAGCGGCTGATCGTGGTGTACGGCGAGCATCCGGAATCGGGGGTGGACTACATCGCCGAAAGCATCCGCGAGGTGTATTCGGTGAAGGTGCCGGCGCGGCGGGGCGTCGGACAGATCCGCCGGGTGAACGTGAACGCCGCGCCGATGCGCATCGACGAACTGAAGATCCTGCACGGATGCGGGCTGGGGACGTTCCAGGTGTTCCAGGAGACCTACGACCGGCGGGCCTATGCGCGGGTGCATCCGGCGGGAACGATCAAGGGCGATTTCCGCTGGCGGCTGACCGCGATGCACCGCGCCCAGGACGCGGGCATCGACGACAACGGCATCGGCGTGCTCTACGGGCTGGGCGACTGGCGCTTCGAGCTGCTGGCGCAGCAGGCGCACGTGCACGAGATGGAGCGGTTCTGCGGGATCGGCCCGCACACGCTGTCGTTTCCGCGCCTGGAGCCCGCCGTGAACACGCCGTTTGCGGAGGCCGCGCCCGGGCGGGTGTCGGATGACGATTTCGAGCGCATCGTGGTGCTGGCGCGGCTGGCCGTGCCCTACGCGGGGCTGATCCTCACGGCGCGCGAGTCTCCGGCGATGCGCCGCCGCCTGCTGCCCCTGGGCGTCACCCAGATGGACGCGGCCTCGAACGTCGGCGTCGGCGCCTATGCGGACGGACAGGAAAAGCAGCAGGGCGACCGCCAGCAGTTCCTGCTGGGGGATTCGCGCGGGCTGGACGAATGCATCCGCGAATGGGCGCGGGCCGGCTGCATCACCAGCTTCTGCACCGCGGGCTACCGCTGCGGGCGCACGGGCAAGTGCATCATGGACCTGCTGCGCAGCGGCGCCGAGGGCAAGTTCTGCAAGCTCAACGCGGTGCTGACGTTCAAGGAGTGGCTCGACGATTTCGCCACGCCCGAAACCCAGGCCGTCGGCGAAGCCCTGCTGCAGCAAGAACTCGACGAGGTGCGCGTCCGCCAGCCCGGCGTCTGGCCGGCGTTCAGCGACACCTTCCGGCGCATCGCCGCCGGCGAACGGGATCTGTACTTCTAATGACGAGATCCCGGCCCCCCGTCCGTCTCCCCGGTTGTCTCGGTTATAATTATAACCGAGACTCCGGAAATGTCCGCTTGGCCCGGCGGCCCGGGGCGGGTAGGATGCCGGGTTGAAATGCCAACGGAGCCCAGGGACATGCTAAGGAGTGAGTCGTGACCATCCGATTGTCGCCCAACCACCGGCTGAAGCCGCTGTTCGAGCGCCACCACGTGACGTGGCTCAGCGAGGAAGCGGCGGAGCACCAGGACATCCGGCCGCTGCGCATCGGGATTCTCAACATCATGCCGCGGGCGGAAGAGTACGAATTCAACCTGCTGGCGCCGATGGGCCGCAGCATCCTGCAGATCATCCCGATCTGGATCCGCCTGCGGGAGCATGACTACAAGAGCTCCGACCACGACCACCTCGACAAGCATTACCTGCCGTTCGACTGGGCGCAGTCGGTGGCGTCGCTGGACGGGCTGATCGTGACGGGGGCGCCGGTGGAGGAACTGCCGTGGGAGCAGGTGACCTACTGGCAGGAGCTGTGCGGGATCGTGGATGTCGCCCGGGCGGCGAACACCTGCCTCCTGGGCATCTGCTGGGGCGGGCTGGCGCTGGCGAAGTACCTCGGCATCGAGAAAATGATCTATCCTCAAAAGATTTTCGGGGTCTATCCCACGCGCAATCTGGTGCCGGACCATCCGATCATGGGCGGGCTGGATGACGTGTTCTGGTGCCCGCAGAGCCGGCATTCGGGCATTGAGGACGCCGTGCTCGAAGCCGCGGCGAAGGCCGGGCGGGTGCGCCTGCTGGCTCACGCCGAAAAGGGCGGCTACACGATTTTCGAAACCCCCGACCACCAGTTCCTGATGCACCTGGGGCACCAGGAGTACAACTCGACGCGCCTGCTGGAAGAGGCCCGCCGCGACCGGGAGCGGGGGCGGGCGGACGTGGGGCCGCTGGAGAATCTCGATGCGGCGCAGCCGGTCAACAACTGGCGCGCCAATCGCAATGAATTCTTCAATTCGTGGATCAAGCACGTGTATCTGACCACGCCGTACATCAAGGGGCCGGGCCTGCCGGCGCCGGTGAACGAGATCGTGGTGGACAATCCCGGCGGCGCGGAATGAAGGTGGCGGTGATCGGCG
Source organism: Kiritimatiellia bacterium (assembly GCA_018432565.1). Classification (GTDB taxonomy): domain Bacteria; phylum Verrucomicrobiota; class Kiritimatiellia; order CAIQIC01; family Lenti-01; genus JAAZFE01. The sequence goes on along the minus strand of JAHDSS010000048.1, from coordinate 1,803 downwards.
ACGGGGGATGGGGCACGGCGCTGGCGCTGACCCTGCGGCGCAACGGCTGCGCGCCCTGCGTGTGGGGCCCGGATGCGGGCTACATCGAAGAAATCCGCCGTACGCGCCGGAACCGGAAATTCCTGCCGGGGGTGGAGCTGCCGGAGGAGGTGGCCTGGACCGCGGAAGCGGCGGACGCGCTGGACGGGGCGGAGGCCGTGGCGGTGGTGGTGCCGTCGCGGTACATGCGCGGGGTGCTCGAGCGGCTGGCCGGGGCGTACCGGTCGGCCGGCGCCCCGCCGGTTCTCAGCGCCACCAAGGGATTCGACGAAGCCACCCGCGAGCGCATGACGGAACTGGTGGCGGAGGTGTGGGACGCGGCGGCGCCGGCGGCGCTGTCCGGCCCCAGCATCGCCCCCGAGACCGCCCGCGGCGTGCCGACGGCCGTGACGATCGCCAGCGCCGGCGACGCGGTGGCGCGGCGCTTCCAGGAGCTGTTCACCGGGCCGACGTTCCGGGCCTACACCAGCGACGACGTCCGGGGCGTGGAGTACGGCGGCGCGTTCAAGAACGTGCTGGCGCTGGCGGCGGGCGTCTGCGACGGCCTGGGCTTCGGCCACAACGCCAAGGCGGCGCTGCTGACGCGCGGGCTGGCCGAAATGACCCGGCTGGGGGTCGCGCTGGGCGCGCATCCGCAGACCTTCCAGGGCCTGTCGGGGATCGGCGACCTGATGGTGACGTGCATGAGCCCGCAGAGCCGCAACCGCACGGTGGGTGAACGCCTGGGCCGGGGGGAGACACTGGAGCAGATCCTGGACGGCATGGAGCAGGTGGCCGAAGGCGTCTGGACCTGCGGCACGGCGCTCGCGCTGGCCCGCGGGGCCGGCGTGGAAACGCCGGTGATGGAACAGGTGGACGCCATTCTGCACCAGGGCCGGAAACCCCGCGACGCGGTGGCCGAGCTGATGCGACGCGATCTCCGGGCGGAGCGGGACTGATCATGGGGACGGACCGACAACGGACTGCGCTTCTGCTGGTGGACGACCATGCCATTGTCCGGCAGGGGCTGGCGGCGCTGCTGTCCGGCGAGGCCGACTTCGAGGTCTGCGGCGAAGCCGGCACCTACGAAGAGGGGCTGGCCGCCGCGGAGCGGCTCCGGCCCGATTGCGTGATCCTGGATCTCTCCCTGCGCGACCGCAGCGGGCTGGAATGGATCCGCGAAGCCCGGGATAACGGCTTCCGCGGGCGGATCCTGGTGCTGTCCATGCACGACGAAGGCCTCTATGCCGAAAAGGCCCTCCGTGCCGGTGCCCAGGGCTATGTGATGAAAGACCAGGCCGAGGAAACCCTGGTGGCGGCCCTCCGGCAGGTGAGGGACGGCGGGATCTACCTGAGCCCCGCGGCGGAAGCGCTGCTGGCCGGGCATCCGCCGCCGGCCGACGAGACCGCGCCGGACGGGTTTGAAGGCCTGACGGCGCGCGAAAGCGAGATTCTCCATGCCATCGGCGGCGGCATGACGACCCGGGAGATCGCGGAGCGGTTCGGGCTGAGCGGCCGCACCGTGGATGTGCACCGCGCCAGCATCAAGCGCAAGCTGGGCTGCGCGTCGCTGGCCGAAGTCCTGGTGCGGGCCGCGGACTACAAGCGCCGCCGCGACGCCGCCCCCCTCCCGCCCGCGCTCTGACGCCGCGGCGGGGGAGCCATGTGGTGATGCAATGGCGAAGCGGCTCGCGTACGGTCACCGTTCCGGTTCCCATGCACAGGGAAATCCGCGTGGGGACGTTATTGGCGATCATTCGCCAGACCGGGTTGCCCCGGCATCTG
>JAHDSS010000559.1 GCA_018432565.1 Kiritimatiellia bacterium | reverse complement strand
CCCAGATGGACGACCCCACCAGCAGCGTCCCCGTCGTCTCCACCGTCACCGACACATACAGCAGCTTGTCGCGCGACGGTCCCCTCACCTGCATCGCCGCCGCGACCGCCGCCTTGATCTGCAGCGGGTCCTGGCAGGTTTCCACGATCAACCCGTCGGCGCCGCCCTCCAGCAGGCCGCCCATCTGCTCCTGATACCCCCCGTACAGCTCGTCGAACGACACCTGCCCCAGCGTCGCCAGGCGCGTGCCCGGCCCGACGGACCCCATCACAAACCGGGGCCGCCCGTCCGCCGCCTGCGCCGCGTCCGCCGCCTCCCGCGCAATCCGCGCCGCGGCCCGCGAAATCTCCTTCGCCCGCGCCGACAGCCCGTATTCCCCCAGCGTGACCGGCGAGGAGCCGAAGCTGTTCGTCTCCACGGCGTCGCTGCCGGCGGCAAAATACGCCGCATGAATGTCGCGGATGATCTCCGGCGCCGACAGGTTCAGCCACTCGTTGCAGCCGTCATAGGCCCCCCACGCCTCCGCGCCGGGATGGCGGTCCTGGATCTGCGTGCCCATCGCCCCGTCCATCAGCAGGCGCCGGGTCTTCAAGAATTCATGCATCGTCATGCGCTGTTGTCTTTCTTTCCACGAATAGGGACATCCTACCCGTCCGCGCCGCGTCCCACAACGGTTTTCGCACACCTCCGGCCCGGCAAAATGGCGGTTGGCCATTGCCGGGCGGAGGCGTAAAGTGAGCGCCGGATTTGATCCCTCATGGACCCCGCCCCCTCCAGTTCAGCTCCCGCAGCCGACAGCACCAGCCGCATCGGCACGGAGCCCATCCTGCGGCTGCTGCTGCGCTTTTCCATCCCCTCCATCGTCGGCATGCTGGTCCACGCGCTGTACAACATCGTGGACCGCATGTTCATCGGACACGGCGTCGGCGCCCACGGGCTCGCCGGAGTCACCCTCAGCTTCCCCCTGATGATGGCCATGGTCTCGTTTTCCATCCTCGTCGGGGTCGGCGCCAACACGCTGTTTTCCATCCGCATGGGCGAAGGACGCCGGGAAGAGGCCGAACGGATTCTGGGCAATGCCTTCGGCCTGCTGTTCTTCGTTCCGCTGGCGGCGTCGCTGGTCGCGCTGGCCGGGCTGGATCCCCTGCTGCGGATCGTGGGCGCCAGCGAAGAACTCCTGCCCCATGCCCGGACCTATGCCCGCATCATTCTGGCCGGCTCCGCGCTGTCCACCACCGGCCATGGGCTGGCGCACTTTGCGCGCTCCGACGGTCATCCGGTCGTCGCCATGGCCTCCATGATCGCGGGAGCCGCCGCCAACGTGGTCCTGGACGCGCTGTTCATTTTCGTCTTCGGCTGGGGCATCGCCGGCGCGGCCTGGGCCACGGTGATTTCCCAGGGGCTGGCCTTTGCGTGGTGCCTGGCCTACTTCCTGTCGCCGGGCGCCAACACCCGCCTGCGGCGGCGCCACCTGCGCCTGGAATGGCGGCACATCGTCTGGCCCATGCTCGGCATCGGGTTCGCCCCCTTCGCCATGAACATGGCCAACAGCCTGCTCAATGTCGTGCTCAACCGCGGCCTGGGCCGGTACGGCGGCGACGACGCCATCGCCGTCATGGGCATTCTCATGGCCTTCATGAGCCTCATTTTCATGCCGGTCTTCGGCATCACACAGGGCGCCCAGCCTCTGATCGGCTACAATTTCGGGGCGCGGAAGTTCGCCCGCGTCCGGCGCCTGTTCTGGAGCACCGCCGTCGCCACCACCGTCCTGATGGTGCTGGGCTGGGGCGTCAGCCAGCTGTTCCCGGAACGGATCATGAGCCTGTTCGTTCCGGTCGGCTCCCCCCTGATTCCCCTGGGCGTGCATGCCCTGCGCGTGTTCACCCTGGCCTTTCCCATCATCGGGTTCCCGATCACCGGCGGACATCTGTTCCAGGCCATCGGCAAACCCGTTCCCGCCGCCCTGCTGGCTCTCTCCCGGCAGGTCATTCTGTTCATCCCCTTCATTCTGGTCTTCCCCCTGTTCTGGGGACTCGAAGGCATTTTCTACGCCGCGCCGGCTTCCGATACCCTGACCTTTCTGATCTCCCTCGGAGTGGTGGGCCGCCAGCTGCGCCGCTTTTCCCGCCTCGCTCCCGAACCGCCGGCCGCCCCATGAAGACCTGCGACACCTGCGGCGAAACCATCGCCCCCCACTCCACGGTCTGTCCCTACTGCGAAACCCCGCAGCGTCCCTCCCCCGGCGCCCGCCCCGCCGGACCGGAACTGCGCCATCTCGATCTCGAAGCCGGCCTGCCGACGGTCGAGGAAGCCCTGCGGCGGCTGGCCGCCGGGCTGGACCGCGCCCGCGCCGACGGCGTCCGGGTCGTGCGCGTCGTCCACGGATGGGGCTCCGCGTCCGGCGGCGGCGGACGCATCCGCTCCGCCGCGCGCCGCTGGCTCCGGGAACAGGCCGACTCCCGGCGCATCCGCGGGATACTGGTCGGCGATCATTTCACCCATACCAGTCCCGAAGGCCGCGAATTCCTCCGCCGCCATCCCGTCCTGCGCGCCAGCGAACGCACCGACCGCCACAATCCCGGCATCACCTTCGTGGAATTCTAGGCTGCGCGGTTTTCGGGCTGGAAACCAGGCCCGGATTCGCCCATAAAGACGGCATGACAAAATCCAAGACGCCCCCGCCGCCTGTCCGCGCCCTGTATGCCCTCCTGCTCGTCGCCGCGGGCCTGCTGCTGTGGCTTCTCGCCCAGCCGAAACCCGGCGTGCGCATCGTCTCCCTCCGGCCGGTGCTCGCCCCGGAAGCCCCTCTCCCCGCCGCCCCCCGGGACCGCCTCCGCATCGCCACCTACAACCTCGAGCATTTCACCGACGCCCGCGGCGACGGCCCCGAGCGCACGCCCGAACTCTTCATCGCCCAGGCCCGCGGCGCCGCCGCCATCATCGCCGAGGCCGATCCTGATGTGCTGCTGCTGCAGGAAGTCGAGAATGCCCGCGCGCTG
>JAHDSS010000593.1 GCA_018432565.1 Kiritimatiellia bacterium | reverse complement strand
GCGGTGTCGAAGCAATTCAGTTCGAAGGGGTGGTCGAGAAAAGAAAGCCGGTTGGTGCCGAGGGCGGCGATGAAGCCGTCGATGGACGCGAACTTTCGGAACCCGTTTGTGGCGGGCGGAAAGGCGGAGGTATCGAGGGCGAGGGGGGTGCGATAGTAGTGGGTGATGGCCTGGCGGAGCGCGGCGAGATGGTTCGTGTCGCAGCCGGCCCGGGCGAAGACGCTCAGGGTATCCTCGCGGGCAGCCTCGGTGTCGAGGAAGGAGACGCGGACGGGGGCGGCGAAAACACAATGGGCCCACGCGAGGACGAAAGCCGCCGCCCACAGGCGGAACCGGGTGGGGGTCAGTTCCTTCTCGATGTCTCGGGGAACGTACGCGGATTTCATGATGGGAAGCCTGCGGTGATCATTATGCAGATGCAACATAAAACAGTCATTCTGCATAAGCAGGAAGGGGTGGTGGGAATTTCGCTTGCCGCTTGCTGCGTGCGCGCAGTTGGGAGTTGTTGATGTCCAAGGCGTTTGCTACGATTCAACCAGGATGAAAATGGATCGCTTGAGGTTGTCGGTTGTCGATCTTCGTGCCAAGACCTCCGACAAGGAGTACTGGCGGCGAAGAACGCCTGCAGAACGACTCCAAGCGGTGCAACTGGACCGGCAGGTGGCCTATGGCCGAGCAAACACTACCCGAAGACTTCAAAGAATTCTTGAAGTTGCTGAACGAGGCTGAGGTTCGGTACCTGCTGGTGGGGGGGTACGCGGTCGGCTTTCACGGCTATCCCCGTGCCACGGCCGACATGGACATCTGGGTGGCCGTCTCTGCCGACAACGCGGCCCGGTTGGTGGAGGTTTTCCACCGCTTTGGAATGACGGATCCGCATGTGACGGCCGACCTGTTCCAGCAACGCGGCAAAATCATCCGCATGGGCGTGCCCCCGATGCGGATCGAGGTGCTGACGGAAATCGACGGCGTTGATTTCAGCGAGTGCTTCGAGGCCCGGGTCACGGCGGAAATCGACGGCCAGCCGGTTTGGCTGATTTCCCGCGAGTATTTACGGCGAAACAAACGTGCTGCCGGTCGGCACAAAGATTTGGACGACTTGGAGAATCTGCCCGACGAAGGTTCGTCGGATTGATGTTACAACAGGGTCCGCATGGGCTCGAAGCCTCGGAAATGGATATCGAGAAGGCCGCGGGGCTGGCTTTCGGCAAACCAGAGCGGGGCATAGGCTTTTTCGAGTTCGTCCAGCAGGGGGCGCGTGCGCCGGGCCGGGGCCCGGGACGCCACCAGCGCGCTGAATTGCAGGAACCGGCAGGCCAGGGCCAGCTGGGCGTGGTCGGTTTCGTCCACCCATTCGGAGGGGGGCAGCCGGGAAAACTCATCCGCCCAGGCCGGGGCTTGTTCCGCCAGTTCGAGCGAAGAGGCGAGGTTGGCGGGGGGGGGTGTATTCTTCAGCGGGGCAAACGGCCAGCAGGCCAGGGAGTCGGGAACGGATCCCGCCAGGGAAAACAGCTGCGCGGGGCGCGAGTCCGGCGCACCGAACAACAAGGCCGAAAAGGCCCGGTCGAATTCCGGTCCGGAGTCGTTGCGTGGATTCCACCCAAGCTGGGCGCCGAGGGCGAGACCGTGCAGGGCGCCCGGCGGCATGTTGAAATGTCCGAAGTCGCCCCAGTCGGTATTGAGGAGTCCGCGCGCGCCGAGTTG
>JAHDSS010000306.1 GCA_018432565.1 Kiritimatiellia bacterium | reverse complement strand
TGTTCGGAGGAGTCGTTTTTCTGCAGTTCATAGGCGAGGCCGGCGGGAGCAAAGCCGCTGCGGGGCATCCATTCGCCGTACAGGTGGCCCCAGGCCGGCCCGAACTGATCGGCGGCGATGGAGAAGCGGCCGACGGCATGGGGGCCGGCGGGCAGGGTCAGGGTGCGGATGCCGTCGGGGGGAGTGTCGCTTTCGCCGATGGTGATGCCGAACCAGAGGCGCTGCCGGTCGGGCGGCGTGGTTTCGGGGTCGTCGGGGTAGATGCAGACGATGAGGGTCTGATCGGGAAAATGCCAGATGCCGGCGGGGACGGCCCAGTCGAGCAGTTTTTGGAGCAGGACATCGTAGAGGTCCGGGTTGGCCTGGAAGTGGCCGGTTTGTTCGACATAGGCCACGCGCTGGGCGGGGCGTTCTTCGACGGTCACGGGGGCGAGAAGCCCGGCCGGGGACGGGGCGTCCGAGGCGAAGGCGGGGAGGCTGCCGGCCAGCAGGGTGGTGCCGAGTGCGATCCAATGGGAGTTCATGAGCGGATTCCTTTCGTGGGGCGCGGCCGCACCATGCGGGACGCGTCATGCGGGGGAATCTGCCCGATCCGGGGCCGCCAAGTCTTTTCCCGGGTTGCGGACCTTGTTTCCGTGCTTGCGGGGGGCGGGACGACGACCGCGGCCGTTGAGCCGGGTCAGGATTTGTTGTTATGGGGGGGGCAGGGTGCGGGCGCGGCGGATGGCGGCGGGTCCGTGTTCTTCGCGGATGCGGTCCAGGGTGCGTTCGAGCTGTTCGCGGCGGGCGCGGGTTTCGACGGGCAGGTCGAAGAGATCGAGCTGGCGGGAGGCGTCGGATTCGACGAGGTCGGCGACGCCGAAGCCGATGAGGCGGACGGGTTGTTCGAGGGGGATTTCCTTGAAGAGGGCGGCGGCCATGGCCTGGAGATCTTCTTCGATGCGGGTGGGGCGGGGGAAGGCGCGCTGGCGGGTGAGGGTGGTGAAGTCCTTCCAGCGGACCTTGAGGCGTCCGGTGGCGGCGAGGCGTCCGTCGGCGCGAAGGCGGCGGGCGACGTCTTCGACGAGTTCGAAGAGGGTGTTGTCGAGGAGGTGGCGGGCGCGTTCGTCGCGAAGGAAGGTATGTTCGCGGGAGATGGATTTTTCGCGGACATCGAGTTCGATTTCGCGCGGGTCGTCGCCGAAGGCGAGGCGGCGCAGGTGGGCGGCGCCGTGGGGGCCGACGACGCTTTCGAGCAGGGCGGGGGGGGCGTCCTGGAGGTCGCCGATGGTGTGGAGGGCGGCGCGGTCGAAGGCCTGGCGGGTGACCTTGCCGACGCCCCAGAGCCGGGTGACGGGGAGGGGGCGCAGGAAGGCGATGATGCCGGGGCGGTCGAAGGGCAGCACGGTCAGGCCGTCGGGCTTGCGGTATTCGGAACCGAGTTTGGCCAGGAATTTATTGGGGGCGACGCCGATGGAGCAGGTGAGGGAGAGCTCGGAGCGGATGTCGTTCCGGATGCGGCGGGCGATTTCTTCGCCGCCGCCGAACAGGCGCAGGGAGCCGGTGACATCGAGGAAGGCTTCGTCAATGGAGAGGCCTTCGACGAAAGGGGTGTAGCGTTCGAAGATGGCGAAGACCTGGTCGGAGACGGCCTTGTAGCGGGGCATGTCGGGGGGGAGGAAGATGGCGGAGGGGCAGCGGCGTCCGGCGTCCCGGGAGGGCATGGCGGAATGGATGCCGAAGGTGCGGGCTTCGTAGGAGGCGGTGGCGACGACGCCGCGCTGGTCGGGCGGAGCGCCGACGACGACGGGTTTGCCGCGGTAGTCGGGGTGGTCGCGCTGCTCGATGGCGGCATAGAAGGCATCCATGTCCACATGCAGGAAAACGCGGCGCGGAGAGGCAGCGGCGGGCACGGGGGCCTCCGGATCACCAGAAGACCGGTTCGTCGGCTTCGGTGGCTTTGGGAGCGGGTTTGGGAAGGCGGACGCGGGGAACGAGACGCGGCGGGGAGACGGCGGGAGATTCGGTGCGGCCGGCGGGATCCGGTGGCGGCGAGGCCGTCGGGGCCGGGGAGGCGGACGGAGATTGTGGTGGAGACGGGGCGGATGGATCGTCGCGGGATCCGGCGGCAGGGGAAGGGATTTCTACGGGGGAGGGGGAGCCGGTCAGGTCGAGTGCGCGCCAGGGGAGCCAGTCCACGGGCAGGGTGTCCTTGGAGAGTTCCGCGCCGGTCAGGAGCCGGGCGGGAGATCCGAGAAGATCAAGGGGAATGCGCAGGGCGATTTCCCGGGGACTGCCGGGCAGGAGTTCGATGGATCGGGCGGGGAGGTTGGCGGCGAGGTCGCGGACGGCGATGATGGTTTGGGGGGTGGCGGTGATTTCGATCTTGGGCATTTCGCCGAAGGGGGTGCCGGGGCGGTGGCCGAACAGGTAAACGGCGAGGCGGCAGTCCTCGGAGAGCGGTTTGTCGAAATCGAAGGCGAGGGTAAGAGAGGAGCCGTCGCCGGCGAGGGTTTGGCGGACAACCCGATTGTCGTGACCGGCGAGGGTCCGGGTTTCGGCGGCGTGCTGTCCGGCGAGGGCGGACCACGGTTCGGCGAGGCGGGAGAGTTCTTCGAAGAGGGTTTCATCGGGTTGGAAGCGGGAGGGATCTTCTTCGGGCAGGTCGGCGTCGCCGGTCCCGCCGGGGAATGCGAGGTCGGGGATGGCGGCGAAGAGTTCGGTTTTGCGGACAAAGGATTCGAGATAGGCGGGGAAGGGGCGGAACTGGGAATGGTGCCGGCGGATGGCGGCGAGCTTGTTGCTGACCTGGAAGGGGGCGAGGGAGTATTCCATCCAATTGGCGTTGTCGCGCAGGAAGAAGGGCGGGGCGGCGTGGCGGAGGGGCTGGTAGCGGCGGGGTTCGGGCCATTGGGTGAAGTGGACGGGGGCGGCGAGGAGTTCGGGGGAGGCGGCGCCTTCGGATTCGAGCTGCCAGAGGGCGGCCCGGACAAAGAGATGGATCGCGCGATGGTCCGCATTGTGGTCGGCGGGGTGGGGGAGAACGATGCGGGTGGGCTGGAAGCCGCGGAGGACCTCGAGGAGGTCGTCGAGGATGTCTTCGCCGGCGTGGGCGGAGCCGGGGGTCAGGGCGCGGTCGTAGGGGACGGTGTTGGCGCGGGTGAGGGGCGAGCGGTAGGGGGGGGTGTCGCGCCAGTGGCGCTGCCAGACGGTCATGAGGCCGGTGTCCGGATAGCCGAGAAAGACCAGCTGGTTGGTGGCGAGTCCGAGCTGGGTGGAGGAGGCGATGGCTTCGATCTGGCGGCGGGAAGCCATGGAGCGGGCGGCGCCGGGGAGGGGGTCGGGATGCCGGCGGGTGAAGAGGTAGGGGATCTCGTGGTTGTCGCCCATGGTGAAGAAGCAGATCTGCACGGGCAGATCGAGAGCGGCGGCTTCCTGGATGAGGCCGCCGGCGGCGAGGGTTTCGTCATTGGGGTGCGGCGCGACGACCAGGAGGCGGTCGCCGTCGCCGAGCCGCAGGGGAGACATGGCGGCGGAGGCGGAGGCGGCGACGAACACGGCGGCAACCGCGGCGGCGGCGGAGAGGGCCATTGCCCGGCGGAGCCGGGCGGTGCCGACCGGGCCGCCGCTGAGCCGGGGGCCTGCCGGCCGGCTGCACACTGGGCTTCCAGATTCCACGGAGGGCATTCTATGCCGTTATGGATGAGAAAACCAAGGCAAAAGATGCCGGGGTGGGTGCGATGGCGGGAGGGGGCGGGAAATGTATAGTTATTGCAATAACTATAGTTATTGCAATAACTATATTGAGGGGGATTGGAGCGGGCCGTTGCGGGGGGGGCGGGCTGACTCAGTCGCTGTGCAAACCGGATTCACCCGCGGGGCAAGCCCGCGGGGGTCTGGTGCGGACCTCGTGCATCAGGGATGGTTGAAGCGTGTTCTTCCTGTGCGGTGCTTTGGCCGAAGCCTGCTTTTGCTTGGCGAAGGCGAAGGAGCGTGGTAGGGTGCGCGGCTCTCATACCAGGAAACCATCAGGACGGGACAGATTGTGGCGAAGGATACCAACATCGAGGCGGCGGGGCGCGGGCACGCGCTGGCGGCGATCCGGAACATCGGGATCGTGGCGCACATTGATGCGGGCAAGACGACCACGACGGAGCGGATGCTGTTTTACACGGGCAAGGTGCACAAGATGGGGGAGGTGTACGAAGGCACTGCGGTGATGGACTGGATGGCGCAGGAGCAGGAGCGGGGGATCACGATCACGAGCGCGGCGACGACGTGTTTCTGGAAGGACCGGCAGATCAACATCATTGACACGCCGGGGCATGTGGATTTCACGGCGGAGGTGGAGCGGTCGCTGCGGGTGCTGGACGGGGCGGTGGGGGTGTTCTGCGCGGTGGGCGGGGTGCAGCCGCAGTCGGAGACGGTGTGGCGGCAGGCGAACAAATACAAGGTGCCGCGGATGGCGTTCATCAACAAGATGGACCGGACGGGCGCGCAGTTCATGCGGGTGGTGCGGGAGATGCGCGAGAAGCTGCATGCGCCGGCGGTGCCGGTGCAGCTGCCGTGGGGGAGCGAGGAGCATTTCAAGGGGGTGGTGGACCTGGTGCGGATGAAGGGGCTGACGTTCGACGAGGGCACGCTGGGGTCGAAGGTGACGGTGCAGGAGATTCCTCCCGAGCTGGCGGCGGAGGCGCAGGCGGCGCGGGAGGCGCTGCTGGAGGCGGTGGCGGAGACGGACGAGGCGCTGCTGAACGCGTACCTGGACGAGGGGGATTTGGGCGAGGCGGAGCTGATGGGCGGCATCCGCCGGGCGACGGTGACGAACCGGATGGTGCCGGTGCTGTGCGGGACGAGCCTGCGCAACAAGGGGATTCAGCAGCTGCTGGATGCGGTGGCGGAATACCTGCCGTCGCCGCTGGAGGTGCCGCCGGTGACGGGGCGGCATCCGAAGACGGACGAGGAGCTGGTGCGCGAGACGAGCGATGCCGAACCGCTGTGCGCGCTGGCGTTCAAGGTGGCGACGGATCCGTTCGTGGGGCGGCTGATTTTCATGCGGGTGTATTCGGGGGAGTTGAAGAAGGGGGCGAATGTCTGGAATCCGCGCACGCAGAAGCGCGAGCGGGTGATGCGGCTGATCCGGCTGCACGCGAACCAGCGCGAAGAGGTGGACACGCTGTATGCGGGGGAGATCGGGGCGATTGCGGGAATCAAGGGCGTGGTGACGGGGGACACGCTGTGCGCGGAGCAGAAGCCGATCGCGCTGGAGCGGATCGTGTTTCCGGAGCCGGTGGTGTCCATGGCGATCGAGCCGAAGACGCAGGCGGACAAGGAAAAGATGAACGCGGCGCTGGCGGATCTGGCGGAAGAGGATCCGACGTTCCGCACGGCGAAGGATCCGGAGACGGGTCAGACGATCATCCAGGGGATGGGCGAACTGCATCTGGACATTCTGCGCGACCGGATGCTGCGGGAGTTCAAGGTGAAGGCGAACGCGGGGCGTCCGATGGTGGCGTACCGCGAGACGATCCGCGAGGCGGCGCGGGCGGACTTCACGTTCGACCGGGAGCTGGGCGGGAAGCGCCATTTCGCGATGGTGGGGATTGCGCTGGAAAAAAATGAGCGGGGAAATGGAAATAGTGTTGACTTCCAAATTTCATCTGATTTAATCCCGCACGATTTTCGATCCGTTGTGGAGGAAGGAATTCACGACGGGTTGAGCACAGGTGTGCTGGGAAATTTCCCGCTAGTCGACGTCCGGGTGTCGGTGGTCAACGGCCAATGGCATCCGGTCGATTCGTCGGAAATTGCGTTTCGATCGGCGGCGTCGATGTCGCTGCGAGAGGCGGCGCGTTCGGCACGTCCGGTCCTTCTGGAGCCCATCATGGCGCTCGAGATTGTGACGCCCGAGGAGCACTTGGGCGACGTACTGGGCGATTTGAACATGCGCCGCGGCCAGGTGAAAGACGTGGCGCAGCGGGACGGGACGCGGGTGATCGAGGCCTCGGTGCCCCTGGCGGAGCTGTTCGGCTACGCAACCACATTGCGTTCTTTGACACGTGGACGCGCCGGGTACACGATGGAGCCGACCCGGTTTGATGTGGTGCCGGACACCCTGGGCCAGGAGTTGATGAACCGTTGACAGAGAAGAGAACATGAGCGGACAACGAATCAGAATACGGTTGAGGGCGTTCGACCACCGGATGCTGGACCAGTCGGCAGGCGAGATCGTGGAAACGACGAAGCGCACGGGTGCGCGGGTGGTCGGGCCGATCCCGATGCCGACGCGGATCGAGCGCTACACGGTGAACCGCAGCGTCCACGCGGACAAGAAGTCGATGGAACAGTTCGAGATCCGCACCCACAAGCGGCTGCTGGACATCATTGATCCGACGGCGAAGACGGTGGACGAGCTGAAGAAGCTGAATCTGCCGGCGGGCGTGGACATCCAAATCAAGATATAAGGGGGAGAACGTCCATGCAGACATTGATTGGCAAGAAAGTGGGCATGACCCGGGTGTATGACGACGCCGGGGTGCAGGTGCCGGTGACGGTGGTCCAGGTGGGTCCGTGCACGGTGGTGCAGCGCAAGACGGCCGGGACCGACGGCTACGAGGCGGCCCAGCTGGGATTTGAAGAGCAGAAGGCATCGCGCCTGACGAAGCCCGAGCAGGGGCATTTCCAGAAGGCGGGGGCCAAGCCCCAGAAGGTGCTGCGCGAAGTGCGGCTGGCGGACGGCGACGAGGCGAAGGCCGGCGACGTGGTGACGGCGCAGGTGTTCGAAGGCGTGAAGTACGTGGATGTGCTGGGGCGCACCAAGGGCCGCGGCTTTCAGGGTGTCATTCGCCGCTACAAGATGCGCGGCGGCCGGGCGAGCCACGGCGGTGGCTGGACGCGCAGGCCGGGATCGATCGGCAACCGCGAATGGCCGGCGCGGGTGTTCAAGAACAAGAAGCTGCCGGGGCAGATGGGGTCCGTGGACATCACGACCCAGAACCTGCGGGTGGTGAAGGTGCTGGCGGAGGAGAACGCGCTGCTGCTGGAAGGCGCGGTGCCGGGTCCGAACGGCGGCATTGTCCTGGTCAGGAAAGCGATCAAGAAGGCGTAGGCGTCATGAGCAAGGTGAATGTATACAAGATGAGCGGCGAGGCGGCCGGCGAAAAAGAAGTCGCCGACGAGCGGCTGGAGCGCAAGCGCGGCGCGCAGGCCGTGCTGGACGTGGTGACGGCGTACCGGGCGGGGATCCGTGCGGGGACGGCCTCCACCAAGACGCGGGCGGACGTGCGCGGCGGCGGTCGCAAGCCGTTCAAGCAGAAGGGGACGGGGCGGGCCCGGCAGGGCTCGAACCGCTCGCCCATCCTGCGCGGCGGCGGCGTGGTGTTCGGCCCGCATCCGCGGGATTTTTCCAAGAAGGTGAACAAGAAGGTGGCGGCGCTGGCGTTCCGCCGCGCGCTGAGCGAGAAGATCGCGGCGGGCGCGGTGGTGGTGGCCGAGGGACTGGGCGAGATCGAGCCCAGGACGAAGACCCTGACGCCGCTGCTGAAGCAGGTGGCGGGCGGCCGCGCGGCGCTGCTGGTGACCGGGGCGCCGAGCCGGAATCTGCACCTGGCGGCGCGCAACCGCGCGAAGGTGGAAGTGACGACGGCGGCGCAGGCGCACACCTACCAGATCGTGCGCTATCCGGTGATTGTCACGGACGCGGCGGGCCTGGAGGCCCTGCAGGCGCGCCTGTCGGAAGGGGTGGAGTCATGAACCGGATGATCGTCAAGCGGCTGCTGGTGACGGAGAAGGGCACCCGCCTGAAGGAGGGGGCCAACCAGTACATCTTTGAAGTGGACCGGGGCGCGAACAAGCTGGAAATCCGCCGTGCGGTGGAACAGCAGTTCGGCGTGAAGGTCAAGGACGTCAACACCATGACGCGTCCGGGCAAGGCCAAGCGCCTGCGGACGGCTTCCTACGGGCGGACGCCGACGTGGAAGCGCGCGGTGGTGACGCTGCAGGACGGCCAGTCCATCGAGATGGCATAGCGAGGTCTGAACATGGGACTGAAATCATACAAGCCGAGATCGGCCAGCCTGCGTTTCACGACGCTGTCGGATTTCGAGGGCGTTTCCAAGAAACGTCCCGAGCGCAAGCTGCGGAAGATCAAGAAGAGCAAGGCCGGTCGCAATGCGCACGGCCGGATCACGGTCCGTCACCGCGGCGGCGGGCACAAGAAGTTCCTGCGGGCGGTGGATTTCCGCCGGTACGACAAGCTGGGGATTCCGGCGAAGGTGCAGGCGATCGAGTACGATCCGAACCGCTCGGCGCGGCTGGCGCTGCTGGCGTATGCCGACGGCGAGAAGCGCTACATTCTGGCCCCGAACGGGTTGAAGCCGGGCGCGACGGTCGTGGCCGGGCCGAAGGTGGAGCCGGAAGACGGCAACGCGCTGCCGCTGGGCGCGATTCCGCCGGGGATGGCGGTCCATGCGATCGAGTTGGTGCCGGGCGGCGGGGCGAAGCTGGTCCGCAGCGCCGGGATGCTGGCGCGGATTGCGGCACGCGATGACGACTATGCGCAGATCAAGCTGCCCTCGGGCGAGATCCGCAAGGTGAGCGTGTCGTGCTACGCAACGATCGGACAGGTGGGGAACCTGGAGCACGAGGGCATTTCGCTGGGCAAGGCCGGGCGCAAGCGCTGGAAGGGCATTCGTCCGACGGTGCGCGGCGTGGCGATGAACCCGGTGGACCATCCGATGGGCGGCGGCGAAGGCCGCAGCTCGGGCGGCGGGCACCCGGTGACGCCGTGGGGCCAGTTGACGAAGGGCAAGCGCACGCGCAGCGGGCGCAAGCCGTCGAGCAAGTTCATTGTGAAGCGCAGAAAGAAGTAACACCATGACGCGTTCAATCAAAAAGGGTCCGTATGTGGAGGACCACCTGCTGAAGAAGGTGGAAGCGCTGAACGCCAGCGGGGCGAAGCGGCCGGTCAAGACCTGGTCGCGCCGCAGCATGATCCTGCCGGAATTCGTGGGGCATACCTTCACGGTGCACAACGGCAAGGTGTTCACCAGCGTGTTCGTGACCGAAAACATGGTGGGGCACCGTCTGGGCGAGTTTGCGCCCACCCGGACGTTCCGCCGGCACGGCGCCGCGACGGACAAGACCGTGGCGCTGAAGTAGATTTCTGGATGAGATTGGGTTTCCGGCGCAGGTTGCGGCCCCTGGGGGCTGTTGCAGCACTGGGAGCCGCCGTGGCGGCGGGCTGGTGGTTCGGCGCGCAGCCAACGGAAAAGAGTTCTTTGACGACGGAGCCGGCGTCCGCGCCGGCCCGCCTGATGGAGGCGAGCGGGCCGGAGCCCGTAAGCCGAGACGAGGCGGAGACGGCCGAGAAGTCGGTGCAGTCCGCGAGGAATGAGGAGTCAGATCCCATCCGCGTGGACGGGCCGGCAGCAGCGGCCGTGGGCGGCGCGGCGGATGGTTCCCACGACGAATTGCTGGAGCTGGTGACGAGCGAGTCCCGCCTGGTGACGACGCGGATGGCGAAGGAAATCGCCGGTCTGCGCCGGGACCTGGAGGAGCGCGCGGAGCGGATCCGGCGGCTGAGCGAAGCCCTGGCGGAAGCGCAGGCGGCGCTGGACCGCGACGAGGTCCGGCGGGCGCAGGCGGCCGGCGGAGCGGCGGAGCGGCCGGCGGATGCGCCGATCGAGGCCCGGATCGTGGATGCGAATCCGGAACTGGGCCTGGTGGTGATCGACCAGGGCGCCCGGCAGGGTGTGCGCTACGGCCTGCCGCTGACGGTTCTGCGGGACCGGCGGAAGGTGGCGCTGATCCGGGTCGTGGATGTGAGAGAGAGGGTCGCGGGTGCGGCGGTCGAGGAGACGGCGCGCGGCGACCACCCCCAAACAGGGGACCGGGCGGTGCTGATCCGGCCGGACGGTCCCTGAGGAACAGAAACATGGAAATCAAAGCAGTATCGAAATACGTGCGGATGTCGCCGACCAAGGCGCGGGACCTGGCGCGGGCCATTCAGGGCAAGCGCGCGGGCGAGGCGCTGCAGGTGGTCGAGGTGAACAAGCGCAAGGCGGCGGTGTGCATCGGCAAGACGCTGAAATCGGCGATCGCCAATGCGGAGAACAACGCGGAGCTGTCGGCGGACCGGCTGTGGGTCTCGCAGGCGGTGGTGGAGAACGGGCCGACGATTCCGCGGTACTGGCCGCGGGCGCGCGGGTCGGCTTCGCCCATCCGCAAGAAGACCAGCCATATCCGCGTGACGTTGACGGACGAGAAGCCGTCGCGCAAGAAGTAGACGGGCGAGAGCCGGAAAGAGGAGGCGCAAGTTGGGCCAGAAAGTCAATCCGATCGGGTTCCGCACGGCGGTCCACAAGCAGTGGAAGAGCCGCTGGTATGCGGAGAAGAAGGAGTTCGGCGACCTGCTGAACGAGGACATTGTGATCCGGGAGATGGTGTGCGCGAAGCTGAAGGACGCGGCCGTGGCGGACATCATCATCGAGCGGTACGCGCAGCGCGCCCGCGTGACGGTTTACACGGCCCGGCCGGGCGTGGTGATCGGGCGCAAGGGCGAAGGCATCGACAAGCTCCGCGAGGAGCTGAGCGTGAAGACCGGCAAGGAGATCTACGTCGAGATCAAGGAAGTGCGCAATCCGGACGCGACGGCGCAGCTGGTGGCGGAGAACATCGCGCTGCAGCTGGAGCGCCGGGTGGCGTTCCGGCGGGCGATGAAGCGCGCGCTGCAGCTGGCGATGGACATGGGCGCCCTGGGCATCCGGGTGCAGGCCTGCGGCCGGCTGGGCGGCGCGGAACTGGCCCGGGTGGAGCATTACATGGTCGGCAAGGTGCCGCTGCAGACGCTGCGGGCGGACGTGCAGTACGGGTTTGCGGAAGCCAACACCATGGCCGGCAAGATCGGCGTGAAGTGCTGGATCTGCCAGAACCCCGAAGCGGGCGCGACGGCGCCGAGGAAGGAGCGTAGCTATGCCCCTCATGCCTAAACGGGTGAAGTACCGCCAGAGCCAGCGCGGGTCGCGCAAGGGCAATTCGATGTCCGGCAACACGCTGGCGTTCGGCGAATACGGCCTGCGCGCGATGGAGCGCTGCTGGATCACCAACATCCAGATCGAAGCCTGCCGCGTGGCGATGAACCGCGAGATGAAGCGCAAGGGCAAGCTCTGGATCCGCATTTTCCCCGACAAGTCCTATTCGAAGAAGCCGCTGGAAGTGCGCATGGGCAAGGGCAAGGGCGCGGTGGAGGGCTGGGTGGCCGTGGTGCGGCCGGGCCGGATCCTCTTCGAGATGGACGGCGTGCCCGAGCCGACGGCGATCGAGTGCCTGCGGCTGGCGGCGACCAAGCTGCCGATCCGCACGGTGTTCGTGCGCCGCGGCGTCACCCTGTAGGCGGGAGGAGAACAAGCGATGAAGGCGAAAGAAGTCCGCGATTGGACGGCCGAGGAGCAGGCGCAAAAGCTGGCCGAGGCCGAGAAGGAACTGTTCAACCTGCGCATCCAGCAGGCCGCCGGCCAGCTGGAGAAGCCCGACCGCCTGCGGACGGTCCGGCGCGGCATCGCGCGCATCAAGACGGTTATGAACACGGCGAAGGCCGCGAGGTAGGGAAACATGGCGACAGAAGCGAGACATTCGCGCAAGGAGCGCACGGGCGTCGTGGTGAGCGACGCGATGGACAAGACGGTGGTGGTGCAGGCGGAACGCCGCATGGCCCATCCGCTGTACGGCAAGGTGATCCGCCGCCACAAGAAGTACGTGGCGCACGACGAGAAGAACGAGGCGAAGACGGGCGACCGGGTCCGGATCGTCGAGACGCGGCCGATGAGCAAGACCAAGCGCTGGCGCCTGGTGGAGATCGTCGCGAAGGCCGCGGGGAGCGAGGTGCCTTCATGATCCAGATGGAATCCGAGATTCCGGTGGCGGACAACACCGGCGCCCGGCTGGTCAAGTGCATCAAGGTGCTGGGCCAGGGCAAGACCACGGCGCGCATCGGCGACATCATCAAGGTGTCGATCCGCGAGGCGCAGCCTGGCGGAATGGTCAAAAAGGGCGAGGTGCACAAGGCGCTGATCGTCCGGACCGCGGCGCCGATCCGGCGCCCCGACGGCTCGACGCTGTCGTTCGACCACAACGCGGTGGTGCTGATTGACGATCAGAAAAACCCGCGCGGCAGCCGCATTTTCGGGCCCGTGGCCCGCGAACTGCGCGAACTCAACTACATGAAGGTGATTTCCCTGGCACCGGAGGTGCTGTGATGGCCAAGCTCAAGATGCACATCCGCCGCGGCGACATCGTCAAGGCGATTTCGGGCGAGGACGCGGACGGCAAGAAGACCGGCAAGGTCCTGAAGGTGTACCCGGAGACGAACCGGGCGCTGGTGGAGGGATTCCATTTCGTGAAGAAGCACCTGCGCAAGTCGCAGGACAACCCCAACGGCGGCATCGTCGAGCGGGAGGCGCCGATGGCGGCCTCGAACCTGGCGGTGGTGACCCCGGCGAAGAAGGCCGAGAAGGAATAGGGGGAGGATGCCATGTCAATGCTGAGAGACAAATACAAGACCGAAGTGGTGAAGGCTCTGAAGGCCACGGGGAGGTTTCCCTCCGCGATGGACATTCCGCGCCTGTCGAAGGTGGTGGTCAACATCGGGGTGAACGCCCTGGTGGACCGCGACATGCTCAAGCAGGCCGCGGAGGACCTCGCCAAGATCACCGGGCAGCGCCCGGCCATCACGAAGGCGACGAAGAGCATCTCGAACTTCAAGCTGCGCGAAGGCATGGCCATCGGAGCGAAGGTCACGCTGCGCGGCGAGCGGATGTACGAGTTCCTCGAGCGCCTGATCCACGCGACCCTGCCGCGTCTCCGCGACTTCCGCGGCGTGTCGGCCAAATCCTTTGACGGCCGGGGCAACTACAGCCTCGGACTGAAGGAGCAGACGCTGTTCCCGGAGATCGAGGCCGACAAGGTCAAGCGCATCCAGGGAATGGACATTACGATCGTGACCACCGCGAAGACCGATGGGGACGCCAAGGAGCTGCTGAAGCTGCTGGGCGTGCCGTTCGCCGCCGCATAACGCTTATTGAAGAGGGAGGAAGAACCTTGGCTAAGATATCCTGGATGGTGAAGGCGTCGCGCGAACCGAAGTTCGCCGTGCGCAACTACCGGCGCTGCCGCCGGTGCGGGCGCTCCCGCGCCTATATTCGGAAGTTCCAACTGTGCCGCATTTGCTTCCGCGAACTGGCGTCCGAGGGCAAAATCCCCGGTGTCGTCAAGGCCAGCTGGTAGGACGGAGGAAAACGATGAGCTGCTCTGACCCCATCGCGGACATGCTGACGCGGATCCGCAACGCCTGCAAGGCCGGTCTGCCGGCCGTGGAAATGGGCCACTCGCGCCTGAAGGCCGAGATTGCCCGGCTCCTGAAAAAGGAAGGCTACGTCGCGGACGTGGCCGACGCCACCGAAGACGGGAAGAAGATCCTGCGGGTGGTGCTGAAATACGACTACAACGAAAAACCCATTATCCAGCAGCTCCAGCGCGTGAGCAAGCCGGGGCTTCGCCGCTATGTGGCCGCCACGGCGATTCCGCGCGTGCGGGGCGGCCTGGGCACAGCCGTGCTGAGCACGAGCCGGGGCCTGATGACCGACCGCGAGGCCCGCGCGGCCCGCGTGGGCGGCGAAGTGCTCTGCCAGGTCTGGTAAACGGAGGCGAGGAACATGTCCAGAATTGGCAAACAACCGATGCCCCTGCCCGCGGGCGTGACCGCCCGGGTGGAAGACGGGGCGGTGATCCTACAGGGTCCCAAAGGCGAATTGTCGCTGAAGGTGCCCGCGACGGTCGAGGTGACGCTCGACGGCGGCATCCTGACGGTGACGCGCCGGGGCGACGACAAGCAGAGCCGGGCGGACCACGGGACGACCCGCGCGCTGCTGGGCAACATGGCCGAAGGCGTGACGACGGGCTACCGCCGCGACCTGGAGATCCAGGGCGTGGGGTTCAAGGCCTCGCTGTCCGGTCGGCAGCTGACCCTGAACGTGGGCTATTCGCACCCGGTGGACTACACCGTGCCCGACGGCGTCACCGTGGAGGTGGTCGACGGCACGCAGATCAAGGTCAGCGGGATTGACAAGCAGTTGGTGGGACAAGTGAGCGCGCGCATCCGCTCCTTCCGGCCGCCCGAGCCCTACAAGGGCAAGGGCGTCCGCTACAAGGACGAACGCGTGCGCCGGAAAGCGGGCAAGACGGTGGCGTAGCGATGAAGACGAAAACCCAGAAGCAATATCGAGAGCGGCGGCATCGCCGCCTGCGCCAGAAGGTGCAGGGGACGGCGGAACGTCCGCGAATGAGCGTGTTTGTGTCCAACCAGCACTTCTACGTGCAGTTCATCGACGACGCCGCGGCCAAGACCCTGGCGGCGGTTTCGACGCTGGCGGGCTCCCTCAAGGGCGCCAAGCTCAACGCCGAAACGGCCCAGGCGCTGGGCCGGGAGGCCGCCGAGGCCGCCAAAGCCAAGGGCATCGCCGAGGTGGTGTTCGACCGCGGCGGATTCGCCTACGGCGCCCGGCTGAAGGCCCTGGCCGACGCCGCCCGCGAAGCCGGACTGAAGTTCTAGGCCGACCAACCAGAGGGAACCGGATGAAACCAGAATTCAAGAGAAACGA
>JAHDSS010000512.1 GCA_018432565.1 Kiritimatiellia bacterium | reverse complement strand
TGGAATGGAATTCGGCATTGCCATCGCCCCCCGGCATCCCGCAGACTGGCCCCCGGCATGTACAGACTGGTCTTTCAATCCGGCCGCCATGAAGGCAAGCGCATTGTGGTGCGCCAGGCCCTGACGGTGGCCGGACGCGATCCCGGATGCCACCTGGTGCTGGACGGCGACGAGCGCATGGCGCCCCGTCACGCCAGCCTGGAGGAACGCGGCACGGGCATCTACCTGTCCCCGCTGTCTCCGGATCATGCCGTGCGGCGCAACGGCGATCCGGTCACCGGTGCCGTCCGACTGGCCCACAACGACGAGATCGACCTGGGCGGCATCCGCCTGGTTTTCCAGGAACTCATTGCGCCTCAGGCGCGTCTCCGCCCCAGTACCGGCCTGATGCAGCCGGTCACGATTCTGGCGGCCGCCGCCATTCTCGCGGTGGAAGTCCTCCTGCTGGCCTATCTCGTGGATTGGCCCGCCCATCTCCTCCGGCCGGCCATCGAGTCCGCCGATCTGGCCTTTGCCGAAGCCCATCGCGCCGCCAGAGAGGCCGAAGCGCAGGCCCTGGCGAAGCAGAAGGCCGAGACCCCCGCCGGGGCCGATTCCATCGTCAGCCTGCCGGGCACCGCCTCGGCCTCCACCTCGGCCCCCCCCGTGGCCGTATCCACCGGCCCCGCTCCGGCCGTGGCCGCAGCCCCGGAGGAAATTCTCCAGGTGCTCGAAGTCGCCGACTTCCCGCCCGCCGACACCAACACGACCCTCGTGGACCTGCCGCCTGTGTCCGCTGCCGATCCGCGCATCGAAGAAGCCCAGCGCCTGCTCGCCCAGGCGGTGGCCGCCGCCGATTTCGCCGACTACGCCGGCGCCTACCGGATTCTGGACCAGATCCATCAGCTCGAGCCCGGATTTCTGCCCGCCCACGTCGAACACGCCCGGCTGCTGGAAGCCCGAGGCGATCTGGATGCCGCCCGCCAGCGGTGGGGACTTCTTCTGGGCCTGGCCGCCCCGGACTCCCCGTATCGCCGGCAGGCCCAGGAGCAAACCCGCCGCCTGGATGACCTGCGCGCCCTGCAAACCCGCCTGATCCAATCCCCCGCCCCCATGGATCCTGACCGCCTGCCCCGCGGCATCCGCCTGGTCTCGGCCGATATCCAGCGCCTGCCGGCCGACGCCGACGTGGCGGAAATGCGCATCCTGAACGGCGCGGTGGAAGTGAGCCCGGAGGAGCGTCTGTTCCAGGATGCCCTGGTCCAGGTGTTCGTGACCTTCTACGACCACGCCCCGGACCAGGAACCGCGGCCCACCCGCGCGATTACCACGCCCTCCCCCATCGTGCTGGGGGCCGTTTCACGGATGCGCCCCGGAACCGCCTTCGAAGCCACCTATGTCGTCCCGCAGGGCGCCCGCAACGTCGAAGCCCGCACCGGCGGAACGCCGCTGTCCTACTACGGCTACACCATCCATGTCTTCGCCGGACAGATCCTGCAGGACGCCGTCGGCAAACCCAGGAAGCTCCTCAACCTGCCCATTCATTTCCCCGACCCCGCCCAGGACTGACGCCGGGAGGAGCCGCCCGCGTGACTGGTCTGCAGCCCGGCTGTTCCCTTTGGACTGCGGTGACAAGGCCAACGGCCGCGGCACCGCTTTGGCTGTCCCAATTCCGATCCCGGGTGTTTCTCACGCAAAGGCGCCAAGAACGCCAAGTAATATTTCCAAATGGAAACGCTGGCCCCCCTCCGCGCCTTCGCGGCTTGGCGTGAGGCGGGTTGTTCCGATCCAAAGCCGGGGACCTGTCACCACAGAGGGACACAGAGGCTCACAGAGAAACAGCCGAAACATGAATTTTCCCGGATTTCCTCCGTGCCCCTCTATACTACTATCTGGCCACTTCGTCTTTTTTGTGCACGTTTTTCGACCTAATTCATTTCCGGGATTCCTCTTAGCCTGTCTTGTTTTCCTGCGTTTCCTGTTTTCCTGCTTATCCCCCTCTCCATTTTCATGAGTTCATGAGTTCTGATTAATTTGGTTGCGGCTTTGCCGCGCTGTGGCTCTCTGTGGTGAAATCGCCCCCCTCCTTCTCCGCCCCCATCCGTCCCGACTCTCCAAGAGGTCGGGATTCGTGTGATTCGTGTAATTCGTAGTTGCTGCTGAATCCCGATCCAAAGCGGCGTCTTGCCGCCGCACTCCAAAGCCAATCCATAAAACCGGGCAAGACGGAGCTTGCCCCTCCGGAAAATCGCCGATTCTCTCCGATCGCGGTTTTTCGCGCTTTTGGCGACTTTCGTAGTTTGCTCTCCCCCTCCCGTCCCGGCTGTTCCCTTTGGACTGCGGTGACAAGGCCAATGGCCGCCGCACCGCTTTGGCTGTCCCGATCCCATTCCGAATCCGTGCCATCCGTGAAATCCGTAGCTCGGCTGTTCCGGCTGTCCCGTTCCCGATCCAAAGCGGCGTCGCGCTTCGCTTGCCGCCGCACTCCAAAGTCGCCCCCCCTCTTGGCGGTCTTCGCGACCTTGGCGAGAAACCGGCTGTTGGGCTGTTCGCCCCCGATCCGCCGCGCCCGGCGGGCGCAGCATCCACTCAGCGGCCGTGAATCAGAACCGTCACGCTCTGGGCGTCCACGGTCAGGACACCGCCGGCCCGGCTGAACACCGGCGGCAGGTCCTGAGTGCTGAACGCCAGCTTCCACGGCCGGCCGTCTTCATTGGGCGGCAGGTCGAACGCCTGGGGCTTGTCGCCTCGGTTGAACAGGATGAACAGGTCGTCGTCGTCCCGGTCCCCGCCGATGCGGTCGCGGCGGCCGTCCAAACGACAGGCCAGCGCAACGCCCTGCTCCCAGTCGGGCGGACCGCCGGCCGGCCCGTACCAGCGGATGTCGGGCAGGCCGCCGTCCGGGGCCTCGCCGCGGAAGAATGCCGTCCGCCACAGGGCGGGATGGGCCTGGCGGAAAGCAATGGCCCGGCGGGTGAAATCGTACAGCTCGCGGTGACGCCGCAGCAGGCTCCAGTCCACCCAGGAGAGCTCATTGTCCTGGCAGTAGGCGTTGTTGTTGCCCTGCTGGGTCCGGCCGAATTCGTCGCCGCCCAGCAGCATGGGCACGCCCTGCGACAGGAACAGCGTCGCCAGCAGGTTCTTCTGGCGGCGCAGGCGTTTCGCCCGGATGGCCGGATCGTCGGTCGGCCCTTCGTGTCCGCCGTTGTCCGAGTGGTTGTGGTTGTCGCCGTCGCGGTTGTCTTCGCAATTGGCCAGGTTGTGCTTCTCGTTGTAGCTGACGATGTCCGCCAGCGTGAAGCCGTCGTGGCTGGCGATGTAGTTGACGCTCTTGTGGGGGGCCTGGCCGGGCCGGTCGTAGAGGTCCGGGCTCCCGCACAGGCGCGTGGCGAACGTGCTCAGCGTCGAACCGCCGCGCCAGAAGTCGCGGATGTCGTCGCGGTAGCGGCCGTTCCATTCGCTCCAGCGCTCGCTGGGAAAGGAGCCCACCTGATAGGCGCCGGCGGCATCCCAGGCCTCGGCGATGATCTTGACCCCGCGCAGCACGGGATCCTCGGCGATCTGCTCGATGACCGGCGGATTGGCCAGCAGGTCGCCGTTGCGTCCGCGGGCGAGGATCGTGGCGAGATCGAAACGGAAGCCGTCCACCCGCATGTGCAGCACCCAGTAGCGCAGGCAGTGCAGGATGAAGTCGCGCACCACCGGATGGTTGCCGTTGACGGTGTTGCCGCAGCCGGTGAAGTTCTTGTAGGCCTTCCCGTCGTCTTCCAGCATGTAGTAAATGGCGTTGTCGAGGCCGCGGAACGAATAGGTCTGGCCGCCCATCCCCCCCTCCGCCGTGTGGTTGAACACCACGTCCAGGATGACCTCGATGCCCGCCCGGTGCATGGCCAGCACCATCTCCTTGAACTCGCGTACCTGCTCGCCGCGCTGGTTGGCGCAGGCGAAACGGCCGTTGGGCGCGAAGAACGCCAGCGTGCTGTAGCCCCAGAAGTTCCGCAGGTTCCGCCGCGGGCCGTCCTCCCACAGCAGTTCCATCTCGTTGAACTCCTGCGCGGGCAGCAGTTCCAGCGTCGTGACGCCCAGTTCCTGCAGATGCGGGATCTTTTCGATCAGCGCCCGGTAGGTGCCCGGATGCTCCGTCCCCGCGCTGGCATGGGCGGTGTAGCCCCGCACGCTGGCCTCGTAGATCACGGATTCGTTCAGCGGCACCCGCAGCGTGCGGTCGCCCGACCAGTCAAAGCCGTCTTCCTTCAGGATGATGCCCTTGGGAAACCAGCGTCCGTTGCGGACGGGGCGGCCCGGCACGATTCCTTCGCGGTCGCCCCAGTTTTTCTGACCCGTCACCGCCAGCGCATACGGATCCAGCAGCCATTGCTCCGGGTCGAAAGCATGGCCCTCCGGCCCGCTCCGCGGGCCGTCCGCGCGGTACACATAATACTGTCCGGGATGCGCCGTCGGCACGTGCAGATGCCACAGGTCGCCCAGCCGGTTGCGCTCCGGAAGCAGCTCGTATTCCTCCGCGGGCGTTTCGTCGTCGGCATGCTGGAACAGCATCAGCCACACGCGCGTGGCATGGCGGCTGAACAGGCTGAAATGCACGCCCTGGTCCACCACGTGCGCGCCGTACGGCACGGGGACCGGGACACCGGGGATCACATGTTCCTTCTTTTTCATGGTTCAATCGGGTTGGGGGTTGAGGACCGCCGGGGCCGGCCGGAATGACTCATCCGGCCTACCGGGTCAGCAGCCAGGAGCGAACGGAATAGCGCACCCACTGGCCAAAGGAAAGCAGAATGTCGAACACCGACGGCCCGAGGTGCCGCCGGTGGTGACGCCGGGACGACCGGCTCCGCACCCGCACCCGGCGGTAGCGCTTGCCGTTGCGGATCACGATTCCGCCGTCCACCGGCTCCGCGGCCGCATCTTCCGCGGCGGCCGTTTCTCCGCCCGCCTCCCCCAGTTCGCGGCGGAACACGCGCTGGATCACGTCGGCCGGCTGCCAGGGCTCGGAAAAATCGCTCCAGACCACGACAAACATCGCGGCCAGCTCCATCGGGGGGATGCGCCGCCCCTCGCGGGCCACGGCCACCGCCGCCAGCCAGGTGCAGTCATGGGCGCAAACCAGGCGCTCGCGCTCCAGCATTCGCGGCATCACATAGCGGGTCATCTGGGCCGCGGCGTTTTCCACCGCCTCCTGCAGGAGCCGCAGGCGTTCGTTGTCGTCCGCGCAGGCCTCCATCTGCCGTTCGGTCTCGCGGACCGCTTCGCGGATGCGCGGCCCGAACTCCCGCCACAGCCATTCTTTCACCGCCGGCAGGGTCTCCGTCCGGATCCGCCCGCAGACCCGTTCCAGGTCGTCGCGCAGCGGATGCGCGCGCAGGGTGTCGCGCAGGTCCTCCCGCGCGCCGCGCAACCGCTCGCGAATGTCCGAAGGCAGTTCGGGAATGTCCCCGTAGTACAGCAGCACCCGCCCCAGCAGCCGGGCCTGGCGCCGCCAGTCGGCATAGCCCCCCTGCCCCGGCGCGGGCGGCGGCGATGACGCCCGCCGCGGAGCCATCAGCGAGACCAGCGCCAGCACCGGCGCCGCCCACGCCCCGGCCAGCAGAATCACCATCACCGTCGCCGCAGTCGGCGAATGCGGGCGTATCAGGATATACAGCCCCCCCCCCATGGCCAGCGCCATGCCGCACCACCAGAACATGGGCACCCGCCGTTCGCGGGCCGCCGCCTTGCGCAACTGGTTCATTCGCGACTCCCGGCCGGTTCCGAGCCGTCCGGCCTAGCGGCCGGCCTTTTTCAGCAGGTCCGCCGCCAGGCCGTTCGCCTGGTGGAACACCGCCTTTTCGTCGATGCGGACCAGCTCGCCCTTTTCCACCAGG
>JAHDSS010000051.1 GCA_018432565.1 Kiritimatiellia bacterium | reverse complement strand
GACGGGCACCAAGTTCACCAGCATCTGGAAGACCCAGGTGGTCCTGTTCCCGATCATCCTGATCAGCTCGATCTTCTTCATGAACTTCATCTGGGGTCTCAACGAAGTGCCCTCGGCGGTGTACCCCTTCGCCGACGAGATGTGGAAGCTGCACGCCGAGAACGCCTGCATCATGTTCTCCTCCACGCTGGGCGAATACTCGATCTTCGAGGACGCCTTCCGGTTTGTCTACATTCTCTCGGGCACCCTGTTCGGCGGGTTCCTGTTCGGGGTGATGTCGCTGCTGGGCGCGCCGGTGCTGCTGACCTACGGGGTGGTGCGCGGCCTGGGCCAGACGACCCCCCACGCGGTGATTCCCCAGTTCATCGGCGCGCTGATCGGGCGCTACTACTTCAAGCGCAAGCTCGGGCTGCGCTGGCGGCAATACATCCCCGTCGTCAGCGCCGGATTCGCCTGCGGGATGGGCCTCATCACCACGGTCGGCGTCGGCATCACCTTCCTGAGCAAGGCCGCCATCCCCCTGCCGTTCTAGCGAGGACCCGCCATGGCCGAAACCCTCATTGAAATCCGCGGCGTCAGCAAGATCTACGATCTGGGCCACCAGAAGGTCTACGCCCTGCGGGACATGGAACTCGACATCTTCCGCGGCGAATACCTGTCCATCATGGGTCCGTCCGGCTCCGGCAAGAGCACGCTGTTCAACATGATCGGCGCGCTGGACCGCCCGAGCACCGGCACCATCCAGGTGGCGGGCGTGACCCTCAACCGGCTCAGCAGCCGCGAACTGGCCTATTTCCGCGGCAAGCACATCGGCTACGTCTTTCAGCAATTCAATCTGCTGCCGGCCTACAACGCGATCGACAACGTGGCGATGCCGCTGATCTTCAACGGCTGGGAACAGGAGCGGGCCGAAGAGCGGTCCCGGCAGATCCTGACCCGCGTCGGACTCGGCGAACGCATGACCCACCGGCCGGATGAGCTCTCCGGCGGCCAGCAGCAGCGCGTCGCCATCGCCCGCGCCCTCGCCAACGAGCCCGCCATCGTGCTGGCCGACGAGCCCACCGGCAACCTCGACCTGCACACCGGCGAGGAAATCATCAACCTCCTCGCCGAACTGTCGCGCGAACTTGGCGTCACCGTCATTTCCGCCACGCACGATCACAAGATGCTGGCGACCTCCGACCGGATTCTCTGGATCAAGGACGGCCAAAAAGACCGCCTCGAACGCCGCGAGGACATCCACATCCGCATCGGCACCGTGCGGTAAAGACCATCCCGATTTGCCGATCGACCGGCGAAAAAGTTCCGGTCCAAAGCAAATCCGTTTGGAACACACTTTATAAAGTCTATTCCGATTGATTTTGTCTTTCGGCGCCGGGGATTACGGACGCAACAGCCGAATCAGGGCTTGTCCCACCGGATGCGGGGGCGTGAGGAGTTCCACCCGTTGGCCGTGCCGGTGCAGGAATCGGCCGGCAGTCATGATCCGCAGGTGGCGGTTCAGAATCTGGGGGGAGGTGTGCAGGATCCGAATCAGTTCAGATGAGGAGACGGGACCGTTGAGCAAGGTCTGGGCAATCGCAATGCGGCGAGGATACGCCAGGGCGGTCGCCATGGAAATGATGGCCTCATCCTGACAGGCCGGCCTATGTTTCATGGCGGTTTTCAGGGCTGTCAGCAAGGGAGCGGCCGACGGAACCTGGGGGTCGGGGGCCGGCCGGTAGAAGACATAGGGCCCCTTCCGGTCAACCTGCAGCATGCCGCGGGACTGAATTCGCCGGAGTTCCTGGCTGGCGTCGGAAATGCCGATTTCCGCCATCGCCGCCAGTTGCGTGACGGTACTGTTGGGGTTTTCGAGCAAGAACCGCAGTAAGCGAAGCCGGGTCCGTCCGGTCAGCATCCGGCAGGTTCTCCACAACGTGGGGTTCAGTTGGCGCATAGAGACACCCTTGAAGTTGGAATAGACTTTATAAACTTTATTCCGTTCGGGGCAATCTTATAAGGCAGGGAAAAGAGCGATCGCTCGGGGGGAATCAGCCGGCGCGGGACCAGTCGTGGTCGCGCTTGCGCTTGCGTTCGACTTCGGTGAGGAAGAATTTGCGCAGGCGGAGGGCGTCGGGGGTGGCCTCGACGAGTTCGTCGTCGTTGATGTATTCGAGGGCCTCCTCGAGCGACAGGCGGGTGGCGGGGGCGACCTGGAGCTTCCGGTCGGATCCGGAGGCGCGCATGTTGGTGAGTTTCTTGCCCTTCTGGACGTTGACGACGAGATCGGAGTCCTTGCAGTGCTCGCCGACGATCTGGCCTTCGTAGCACCATTCGCCGGGATCGACGAAGAAGAATCCGCGGTCCTGGAGACCGTCGATGGCGTAGGCGGCGGCCTTGCCGGCTTCCATGCTGATCAGGACGCCGTTGAGGCGCTGGGGGATGTCGTCGCGGATGGGGGCGTATTCAAGAAAGCGGTGGTGGAAGATGGCTTCGCCGCTGGTGGCGGTGATGACCTTGGTGCGCAGGCCGATGAGGCCGCGGGTGGGGATGGTGAACTCCATGACGGTGCGGCCGTTGGCGGCGTGCATGCGGCTCATGACGCCCTGGCGCTTGCCGACGTTTTCGATAACCGGGCCGGTGAAGGCGTCGGGGACATCCACGAGCAGGGTTTCGACGGGTTCATGCCGGACACCGTTGCGGGTTTTCACAATGACGCGGGGTCGGGAGATGGTGAGCTCGTAGCCCTCGCGGCGCATGTTTTCCACCAGGACGGCGAGATGCAGGACGCCGCGGCCGCTGACTTTGAAGGAGCCTTCGCCGACCTCTTCGAAGGAGAGGGCGACATCCTTCTGGGTTTCGCGGAAGAGCCGTTCGCGGATATGGCGGGAGGTGAGATACTTGCCGGACGAGCCGAACCCGGGGGAGTCGTTGATGCGGAAGGTCATGGACAGCGTGGGCGCATCGAGCGTGATGGGGTCGAGAGGTTCGGGGAAATCCACGGGCGTGAGGGTGTCGCCGATGTCCACGCCTTCGACGCCGTGGACGGCGCAGAGATCGCCGCATTCGACCTGGACGGCATCCTTCTGGCCGAGGCCTTCGAAGGTATAGAGGGCGCGGAGCTTGCAGGGCAGGACGGTGCGGTCCTGCTTGACGAGCGCGAGGGGCCTGGAGGCATCGAGAACGCCGCGGCGGACGCGGCCGATGCCGATGCGCCCGGTATAATCGGAGTAGTCCAGGCTGGTGATCTGCATCTGGACGGGGCCGTCGTCGAGTTTCGGGGCGGGGATGAATTCGAGGATGGCGTCGAGGACGGGGAGGATGGAATCGCGCGGGTCCCCGGCGAGGTCGCGGACGGCCCAGCCGTCGCGGCCGGCGGCGTACAGGATGGGGAAATCGAGCTGGTCGTGGGAGGCGCCGAGTTCGACGAAGAGGTCGAAGATTTCGTTGAGGACCTCGTTGTGGCGTTCGGCGGGCTTGTCGATCTTGTTGAGGACGACGATGGGCTTGAGGCCGAGCTTGAGGGCCTTGTCGAGGACGAAGCGGGTCTGGGGCATGGGGCCTTCGGCGGCGTCCACCAGCAGCAGGACGCCGTCGGCCATGTTCAGCACGCGTTCGACCTGCCCGCCGAAGTCGGCATGGCCGGGGGTGTCGATGACGTTGATTTTGACGCCGTTGTGGCGAACGGAGACGTTCTTGGAGAGGATGGTGATGCCGCGTTCGCGCTCAAGGTCGTTGCTGTCCAGCAGGCAGTCCTGGCTGGCGTCCTCGCCCTCGGCGATGTGGAGCTGGCGCAGGATGGCATCGACCAGCGTGGTTTTGCCGTGGTCCACGTGGGCGATGATGGCGATGTTGCGGATGTGGGAAACAGTGTTCATGGGGGCCGGGGGGTGGAAGGATGGAATATTGGAACGGGGAAACTGGAAACTGGAGACTTGGAAAGAGCCGCGGGGCGCGGCGGGAACAGGCGCGCGTCAGGCGCGGTGGCGGCCGAGGGCATTGCGAAAGACGTCGCAGGGAAAT
>JAHDSS010000211.1 GCA_018432565.1 Kiritimatiellia bacterium | reverse complement strand
TCGGCGGGAAACCAGACGATTCCGACGGCGACGGTGCAGATCGAGAAAGCCGGGCAGGTCACGCAGGATTCGGCGACGGGCGCCGGTCCGGTGGAGGCCGCGCTGAAGGCGATCGAACGCCTGACCGGAATCAAGGGCGAGCTGAAGTCGTTTGCGATGCAGGCGGTGACGCACGGCGAGGATGCGCTGGGCGAGGCCTCGATGCAGGTGAAGTTCGGCGATGACCTGGTGGCGGCGAAAGGGTCGGACATTGATATCGTCATGGCTTCGGCCAAGGCCTACATCAATGCGCTGAACCGCCACCTGTTCCAGGAGAAGGAAAGCGCCAGGGCATAGCCGCCTGCCGCGGTGCGTCTATAACGGCCCGTCCCTCGGAAAGGGGGGCGGGCCGGTTTTTGTTCTGGAGGGGCGGGAGGGAAAGAGAGTGGGGGATTAGAATGTGGAATGTTGGAATGCCGGAAAGATGGGGGGAGGGGACCTGATTCACCCACGGCGCAAGGCCGTAGGGGTCTGGGGGGAGGCCGACACACGACACGAGGTTGTGGGGGACTGGGGAAACGGGACGAGGCGGGGGTGGGAGGAAGCCGGCGGTCAGCCGCCGGAGAAGGGGGGCAGGAGGGTGATCTGATCGCCGTCGCGGATGGGGGCGTCCCATTCGACGAATTCATTGTTGATGGCGGCTTTGACGATGTGGGTGGACAGGGGGATTTTCCGGTTGGCCTGGATTTCATGAAGGAGCTGGCGCGCGGTTTCCGCCTCGGTCTCATAGCGGTCGGTCCGGGTGCCGCGGGAAGGGCCCACCAGGGCGAAATATCGGATGGAGAGATTCTTTTTCATCCGTGGTCAGTAGGTTGGGGACACAACATCAATTAAGCGTACCGCAAAAAGAATCCGCCGTCCACGAAGGACGGCGGATTCGTGCGCTTTACCGATTCGCGGGGGCGGCGATTATCCGAGGCCGACGCGTTTCTTGAGTTCGGCGAGCTGGTTCTTCATGCGGGCCGGCAGGCGGTCGCCCGCCTTGTTCAGGAATTCCTCGATCTCGGGCACTTCGCTCTTCCAGCCCTCTTCGTCGATGCGAAGCAGTTCGGCGATTTCGGCGTTGCTGATTTCCAGGCCGCTGACATCCAGCTCGCCGGCCTTCGGCACGATGCCGACCGGCGTTTCGACGCCGTCGGCCTTGCCTTCAAGGCGCTCGCACATCCACTTCAGGACGCGGGAATTCTCGCCGAATCCCGGCCACAGCCACTGGCCATCCGGGGACTTTCGGAACCAGTTCACATAGAAGATCTGCGGGGCTTTTTCGCCGAGCCTGTCGCCCATGTCGAACCAGTGCTGCCAATAGTCGCCGATGTGGTAGCCGCAGAACGGCAGCATGGCCATCGGATCGCGGCGAATGGCTTTCTTGACATCCAGCGCGGCCGCCGTGGCTTCCGACGCGGCCGTGGCGCCCATGTAGACGCCGTGATCCCAGTCAAACGCCTGGGTGACCAGCGGCACCAGCTTGGTGCGCCGGCCGCCGAAAACGAAAATATCGATCGGCACCCCGTCGGGATCTTCCCAGTCCGGGCAGATGACGGGGCACTGCGCCGCCGGGGCGGTGAAGCGCGCGTTGGGATGGGCTCCCTTGATCGGCTTGCCGTCGGCATCCTTTTGGCCGGGGGTCCAGTCACGGCCTTTCCAGTCAATGCCGTGCTTGCACTCGACATTCATGTCTTCCCACCAGACGTCGCTGTCGTCGGTCAGGACGCAGTTGGTGAAGATGGAGTTTTCCCGGATGGAGTCCATGGCCATCGGATTGGTCTCGTAGCTGGTGCCGGGGGCGACGCCGAAGAAACCGGCTTCCGGGTTGATGGCGTGGAGGCGGCCGTCCGGCCGGATTTTCATCCAGGCGATATCGTCGCCGACGCATTCGCACTTCCAGCCGGGGAGAGTGGGCTGGAGCATGGCGAGGTTGGTCTTGCCGCAGGCGCTCGGGAAGGCGGCGGCGATATGGAAGCGCTTCCCTTCCGGATTGGTCAGGCGCAGGATGAGCATGTGCTCGGCCATCCAGCCCTCGTGGCGGGCCATGTTGGAGGCGATGCGCAGCGCCAGGCACTTCTTGCCGAGCAGGGCATTGCCGCCGTAGCCGGATCCGTAGGACCAGATCAGGTTTTCTTCCGGGAAGTGGGCGATGTATTTTTTCTCCATCGGGGCGCAGGGCCAGGGCACGTCTGTCTGGCCGGGCTCCAGGGGGGCGCCGACGGAGTGCAGGCAGGGGATGAACTCGCCGTCGTCCCCCAGGGTCTCGATCACCTTGTCGCCGACGCGCGTCATGATGTGCATGTTCACCACGACATAGGGAGAATCGGTGATTTCCACGCCGATTTTCGCGATGGGGGAACCGACCGGACCCATGCTGAAGGGAATCACGTACAGGGTGCGGCCTTTCATGCAGCCGTCGTACAGACCGGCCATGGTCTTCTTCAGTTCGACCGGGTCGATCCAGTTGTTGGTGGGGCCGGCTTCGGCCTGGGTCTTCGAGGCGATGTAGGTGCGGTCCTCGACCCGCGCCACGTCGCTGGGGTCGCTGCGGAACAGGAAGCTGTTGGGGCGTTTCTCCAGGGGGGTGGCGGCACCGGCCGCGACCATGGCCTTGAACAGAGAATCATATTCGGCCCGGGAGCCGTCGCACCAGTGGATGGCATCGGGCTTGCACAACCTGGCAATTTCATCGACCCAGCTCAGCAGCTTTTGATTTTTCGTCTTCATGGATCCATTTCCTTTCTATGGTGCGCGGCGGGCGGGGATCGGTGGTCCCGCGGCGGACCGGAGGAGAAGGAAGAGAATTCCCCCATCCAACGAAGATGGCGGGAAATCCCTTCGGCATGTCGCCCCGGACCCGTGTCACGATACGTGTCCTGTCCCGTGCCTGCAAGAGGAAAAATGGAAACCGGGAAAAACGACGGCGCGCGGACGCGCCGGGGCGCCATCTGTGCGACGAAGATCGAAAACAGGGCGGCCAGGCGGTTCCACTTTGAAAATGCGCATGACGCGAAAGGGGAAGGAAACCAACCACGGATGGACACAGCGCGGCAGAGTCGCAACCAAAAGAATCGGAACCCAAGGGGACAGCCAAGCAGGAAAACAGGAAACACAGGAACACAGGAAAACCTCGAAATGGAGGGCTTGTCCTGCCCGGTTTCTGGCTTATCAATATAGCCTCGTAAAAACGTGCACAAAAAGATGGAGTTGGCAGATAGTAGTACGGATGCTGGATCGGTTGTGGCCCGGGGCGATGATCCGAGGGGGGGCGGCAAAGACGGAACAGCCTTCACTACGAATGATTCGAATGGCACGAATAGGGAGGGAAGAGGGGGGCAGCCACGGATGGGGATGGGGTACAAAGACGGAACAGCCGGTTCAACTACGAAACTCGCGAAAGGCGCGAAGGGGGGAAAGACAAAACCAGCCACGGACGGACACGGATCTGGAAACCGTCTCACGCCAAGGACGCGAAGAAGCTTATGAAGGGCCGTAGGCCGCTTGGCGCCTTTGCGTGAGAATTTTCCGGGAAAAGAAAACGGCCGCGCCTTGAGGGCGCGGCCGTTTCGTTGGGGGGGGGAGCCCGATCAGCCGGCGAGGGCCTTGAGGTCTTCGTCGGGGGTGGAGATGGGGGTGAGCCCGAATTTCTCCACGAGGACGTTGAGGACCGTCGGCGAGACGAACGCGGGGAGCGTGGGCCCGATGCGGATGTTCTTGATGCCGAGGGAGAGGAGCGTCAGCAGGATGCAGACGGCTTTCTGCTCGTACCAGGAGAGGACCAGCGAGAGGGGCAGGTCGTTGACGCCGCAGTTGAACACCTTGGACAGGGCGAGGGCGACCTGGATGGCGGAATAGGCGTCGTTGCACTGGCCCATGTCGAGCAGGCGCGGAATGCCGCCGATGTCGCCGAGCTGGTCCTGCAGGTGGTTGAAGCGGAACTTGCCGCAGGCCAGCGTCAGGACGAGGGTGTCCTTGGGGGTCTTTTCGACGAACTGCGTGTAGTAGTCGCGGCCGAGCTTGGCGCCGTCGCAGCCGCCGACGAGGTAGATGTGCTTGACGGCGCCGCTCTTGACGGCGTCCACCAGCTTGTCGGCGACGGACATCACGGCGTTGTGGGCGAAACCGGTCATGAGTTCATACGCGCCGGGGGTTTCTTCCGTCCATCCGCCGAGGTCGATGGCCTGTTGGATGATGGAGGAGAAGTCCTTGTGGCCGGTTTCGTCGGCGGCGATGTGCCGGACGCCGGGCCAGCCGACCTCGGCCGTGGTGGCGAGGTGCCGGATGTAGCTGGGGCGCGGGGGCATGATGCAGTTGGTGGTGAACAGCACCACGCCGGGGAGATCGGCGAATTCCTTCTGCTGGTTTTGCCAGGCGGTGCCGAAGTGGCCCTTGAGGTGGGTGTATTTCTTCAGACCGGGATAGGCCAGCGCGGGCAGCATTTCGCCGTGGGTATAGATGTTGACGCCCTTGCCCTCGGACTGCTCCAGCAGCAT
>JAHDSS010000365.1 GCA_018432565.1 Kiritimatiellia bacterium | reverse complement strand
GGGGTCTGGCGCTGGACGGAGTATCTTTCCCGGGCGGAGGCGGCGCGCGGAAACGAACCGGGGGCGGCCGCCGAAGAGGCGCGGCCGGCGGAGCGGGTGCTGCGGCTGCGCAAGGTGGAGCAGGTGGACGTGTCGCCGGAGCGCGAGCTGCTGCTGCGGTTCGTTTTCAGCGACCGGCCGGACCGGGCGCAGATGACGCGCCACCTGAAGCTGACGGCTCCGGGGCAGGGCGAGGTGGACTACCA
Source organism: Kiritimatiellia bacterium (assembly GCA_018432565.1). Lineage (GTDB taxonomy): Bacteria > Verrucomicrobiota > Kiritimatiellia > CAIQIC01 > Lenti-01 > JAAZFE01. Next base: position 3,407 of record JAHDSS010000365.1, on the reverse strand, counting down.
GCTGGCGGGCACGCCCGAGGAAAACGTCCTGCTGGTGCAGAGCGGGCCTGTGCGGACCGAAAAGCTGGACTACGTGCTGGAGGCGGGCCTGCCGTCGGCCGCGGAGTCGAAGCCGACGGAACGGGCGGAGCGCGGGTCACTGAAGATGGAAATGAACCTGCTGCTGCGCCAGATGGAGGTGGAGAGCCCGGCATTCGAGCCGCTGATCGTGCGGGCCGATTTCACGGCGATTCCGGAACCGAACGGGATCCGGGAGTACATCACGGTGGACCCGGCGGTGGATTTCACGGTGGAGACGGTGGATCGCTGGTGGTGGAACGGGCTGCAGCTGCGCGGGGACTTCGATCCGGGGGCGATCTACGAGATCACGTTTAAGAAGGGGCTGCCGGCGGCGAACGGATCGAGCCTGCCGGAAACGCTGACGCGCAGGGTGCATTTTCCGGCGCGGGACAAGGCGGTGCGGATCGATTCGCCGGGGCGCTATCTGGCGCCCGGCGGCGCGCTGGCGGTGCCGGTGCTGGCGTCTCATCTGGACCGCTACGAGGCGCGGCTGAGCCCGGTGTTTCCCAACAACCTGGTGCAGCTGGCGCTGAGGGAGTCGGGCGACATCCGGTTTTACGGGGGGGCGACGGACGACCTGACGGGAAGAGGCATCGGCCTGACCAATGCGCTGCCGCCGCCGGAAAAGGGCGAGCCGGTGCGCGGGACGGTGGAGTTGCGGCGCCTGGCGGCGGGCGAGCCGCGCGGCGTGTACTGGCTGCAAACCCGGGGGGAACACGCGAACGGGGATGCGCGTTTGCTGGTGGTGACGGACCTGGGGCTGGCGGCGCGGACGTTTCCGGGCGTCCTGCTGGCCTGGGTCAACCGGCTGGGAAGCGCCGGGGCGGTGGAGAACGCCGCGGTGACGGTGTATGCGCGCAACAACCAGGTCATCGGCCGGGGGACGACGGATGCCCGCGGGCTGGCGAGAATCGAACTGGCGGAGGGGGAGACGCCGTTTGTCGTGACGGCCGAGGCGGACGGCGACCTGACCTACATGGACCTGGAGCGCACGCGGGTGGCGCCGGGCGAGGGAACCGGCGGCGCCGGCTATCTGGAGCCGGGGCAGATCGAGGCGGCGGTGTTCACCGAACGCGGCATCTACCGGCCGGGCGAGACCGTGTTCGTGCAGGCGCTGGCGCGGGACGACCAGATGCGCGCGCCGGAGCCATTTCCCGCGCTGCTGCGCGTGCGCCGGCCGGACGGGCGGATCTACCGGGAGTTCCCGATGGAACTGGACGATTTCGGATCGGCGAGCGGGGAGATCCGGCTGCCCGACTACCTGCCGACGGGGCGCTATGGATTCGAGCTGGCGATGCCGGGCACGCATACGCTGCTGGGATCGGCGTCGGTCGCGCTCGAGGATTTCGTGCCGCCGCAGATCCGCGTGGCGGTGCAGCCGCCCGAGGGGCGGTTTGCGGCCGGCGACGTGCTGGCGTTCGGCGTGCGCGGCGAGCATCTGTTCGGCGCGCCGGCCGCCGGGCTCAAGGTGACGGCGGCGGCGACGTTCGCGCCGGCGCCCTTTGCGCCGACGAACTGGCCGGGGTGGACGTTCGGCGACGGCGAGAAGGATTTTCCGCCGGTGCACCGGAAGGTGGGCTCCGGGGCGCTGGATGACGAGGGGGCGGCGGTGTTTCAGGCAGACACGCGCAAGGCGTGGCGGCCGCCGGCGGCGCTGAAGGTGATTCTGGCGGCGACGGTGACGGAGGCGAGCGGGCGGGCGGCGACGGCCTACGGGTCGGCGATGGTGGATGCGTATCCGTATTACGTGGGGATGAAGCCGGCGTGGGAGGGGGCGGTGCGCGCGGGCGAGACCCAGCGGGTGGCGGTGGCGCAGGTGCAGCCGGACGGCGAGCCGGTCGCCGAAGGCAAGCCGCTGGTGCTGACGCTGTCGCGGGTGACGTGGAATTCGGTGCTGCGCCGGAATTCCAACGGACGCTATGAATGGACATCGGAACGGCAGGTGGTGGAGATTCGCCGGGACACGCTGGCGGCGGACGGTGCGCCGCGGGACTGGGCGTTTGCCGTGGAGGTCCCGGGCGATTACATGCTGACGGCGGCCGATCCGGCGTCGGGCGCCGCCACGCGGCTGGCGTTCCGGGCCACGTCGCCGGATTCGGCCTGGACGGCGTGGAGCCGCGAAAAGCCCGGGCATGTGGACCTGGCGTGGGACCGGGACCGCTACCGTCCGGGCGAGACGGCGCGCCTGCAGGTGCGCGCGCCGTTTGCCGGCCGGGCGCTGCTGACGGTGGAGACCGCGCATCTGCGCGAGGCGCGCGTGGTGGAGCTGGAGAAAAATACGGCCGAGATCGAGATCGCCGTGGAGGAGGCGTTCGCGCCCAACGCGTGGTGCACGCTGACGCTGATCCGCCCGGCGGTGGCGGAAGCGGTCTGGAGCGCGCACCGGGCCACGGGGACCACGGCGCTGCCGGTGGAGCGTTCGGAGCGGCGGCTGCGGGTGGAACTGGACGCGCCGGCCGCGGCCCGTCCGCAGACGCCGCTGGCCGGACGCGTCACGGTCCGGACCGAGGACGGATCGCCGGCGGCCGGCCGGGTGACGGTGATGGCGGTGGACGAGGGCATCTGCCTGCTGACGGCTTTTTCGACGCCGGATCCAATGGCGGTGTTCACGGCGCAGCGGGCGCTGGCGAGCGGGGCTTTCGACCTGTACAGCGAGCTGATGCCGATCCTGGAGGAAGCGCTGGAATCGACGCCCGCGCCCGGCGGGGACGCCGCGGGGGCGCTGCGGAAGCGGCTGAATCCGATCCAGGCCAACCGGTTCAAGCCGGTGGCGCTCTGGCGGGCCAACCTGCCGCTGGATGCGGAAGGCCGCGCGGAGTTCGAGATGGACCTGCCCGAGTTCAGCGGCGAGCTGCGCCTGATGGCGGTGGCGTTCAACGATGGGCAGGCGGGTTCGACCTCCATGCCGGTGGTGGTGCGGCGGGACCTGGTGGTGCAGCCGTCGCTGCCGCGGTTTCTGGCGATGGGCGACCGCGCCGAGGCGGTGGTGGCGCTGAACAACCAAGGCGCCGGGGCGGTCACGGCGGCGGTGCGGGCGACCTGCGGCGGGCCGCTGCGGGCGGAAACCGCGGAGCAGCGGGTGGAGCTGGCGGCGGGCGAAGCCGTGCGGGTGCCCCTGGTTCTGACGGCGGGCCCGGGGCCCGGCAAGGCGCTGTGCACCCTCGAGGTCGAGGCGGGGACGGAATCCTATCGCGAGACGATCGAGTTGGCGGTGCGGCCCGGGGCCGGGCTTCGGGTGGCCACCGGTTTCCAGAAGCTGAAGCCCGGCGCCGCAGCGGAGATTGCGGCGCCCGACGGGTGGCTGCCGGAATCGGTGTTCGTCTCGGGGGCGCTCTCGGCCCTGCCGT
>JAHDSS010000009.1 GCA_018432565.1 Kiritimatiellia bacterium | reverse complement strand
GGTGCCGGGGGAAGAGGGGGGCATTCTCCATCCGGTGAAGAGCTGGTCGAAGCTGGACATCACGCGCATTGCGATGGGGCACAGCGTGGCGGTGACGGCGCTGCAGATGCTGGGGATCATGAGCTGCATCGGCAACGACGGGTTCCGGATGAAGCCCTATCTGGTGCAGAAGGTGGTGGACAAGGACGGGGTGGTGCTGCGGGAGACGCACCCCGAGGCCGTGGCGCGGCCGATCACGGAGCGCACGGCCGCGCGGATGCGCCGGATGCTGCTGGAGGTGACGCGCGAGGGCGGCACGGGGACCAAGGCGGCCGTGCCGGGCTATGCGGTGGCCGGCAAGACGGGCACGGCCGAAAAGATCGATGCGGCGGGACGTTACGTGCGCAACGCGAACATTTCGTCGTTCGTGGGCATGATTCCCGCCAACCGGCCCGAGGTGGCGATCATCGTGGTGCTGGACAATCCCCAGCCGATCCGCACGGGCGGGCAGACGGCGGCGCCGGTGTTTGCGCAGATTGCCGAGCCGGTGGTCCGCTATCTGGACCTGACGCCGGAGGCGAACGGAGGCGGGGCGGCCGGGCGCGCCGGGGAGGGGGCGCGGTGAAACCGGAGTCTACGTCTGCGGCGGTGCGCGAATGGAAACTGTCCCGCCTGACGGAAGGGATCGGCGGCGTGGAAGCGCCGGGCGGCGGCGGGACGGTCGTGACGGCGCTGGCTTGCGATTCGCGGCGGGTCCAGCCCGGCGCGCTGTTTTTTGCGCTGGCGGGGGCGACCACCGATGGCCGGCTGCACATCGAGGAGGCGGTGCGGCGCGGCGCGGCGGCGGTCCTGCACGAAGGGTCGCTGCACGGACTGCGCGGTGTGCCTGCGGTCCGCGCGGAGAACGCCCGCGCGGCCATGGGTGAGATTTCGGCCCGTTTCTACGGCGAGCCATCGCGGGCGCTGCGGGTCATCGGGATCACTGGAACCAACGGCAAGACCACCACGGCGTTCATGGTGCGGGACATCCTGCGCGAAGCCGGCCTGCCCGCCGGCCTGATCGGCACGGTGTATTATGAATACGGCGGCCGCCGGATCGCCGCCTCCCGGACCACGCCGGAATCCCCCGATCTGCAGCAGATGCTGGCCGAGAGCCGGCAGGCCGGCGACCAGGCCGTGGCGATGGAGGTGTCGTCGCAGGGACTGGCGGCGGAACGCCTGCGCGGCACGGATTTCTGTGCCGCCGTGTTCACGAATCTCAGCGTGGACCATCTGGATTTCCACCGCACCATGGAGGACTATTTTCTCGCCAAGAAGCGGCTGTTCGAGGCGCTGGCCGCGGCCTCCGCGGCGGCCCCGGCCATCGTCAACCTTGACGACGCCTACGGGCGGCGGCTGGCGGGGGAGGCGTTTCTGGCCGGGCGGGTCCTGGGCTACGGGTTCGATCCCGCGGCCGCCGTGCGGGCGGCGGACGTGCGCTGCGCCGAACGGCAATCCGTCTTCCGCGCGGTGACGCCGTGGGGGGAGTGCCCGGTGGAGCTGCCGCTGGCGGGGCGCTTCAACGTGTCCAACGCGCTGGCGGCGATGGCCGTGTGCGGCGGGTTCGGCGTGGCCCCCGCCGCGATGGCGCGCGCGCTGGCGCGAATGGCGCCGGTGCCCGGCCGCCTGGAGCGGATCGAAGATCCGCGGGGCGCGCGGCACCTGTTTGTGGATTACGCGCATACCGAGGACGCGCTGCGCAAGGTGCTGCAGACCCTGCGCGAGACCACGCCCGGCCGCCTGCTGTGCGTGTTCGGCTGCGGCGGCAACCGCGACCGGAGCAAGCGGCCCCGCATGGGCGCCGCCGTGGCGGAACTGGCCGACCATGCCTATGTCACCAGTGACAATCCGCGCAACGAAGATCCCGGGGCCATCCTGGACGATATTGTGTCCGGCATGGATCCGCAGCGGCCCCGGACCGTCGAGCCCGACCGCGCTGCCGCCATCCGGCTGGCCCTGCGGGACGCCCGGGACGGCGATACGGTGCTGGTGGCCGGAAAAGGCCACGAAACCTATCAGGAAACGGGCGGGCGCATGGTGCATTTCGACGATCGCGAGGTGCTGCGCGACGCACTGGCGTCCGAGGCGGGGGAACATCCCGGCTGAAACGCCGGGCTAAAACACTTGCCAATGCCCGCCGGGGCATTGGAAGATCGGCGGGGATGAGCGAGAACCTGCTTCAGGTGGAGGAATTGCGCGTGGGGTTCGAGACCGCGTCGGGATTTCTGCGCGCGGTGGACGGCGTATCGTTTGACATCCGCCGGGGGGAGGTGCTGGGGCTGGTGGGGGAATCGGGCTGCGGAAAAACCGTGACAGCGCTGTCGCTGCTGCGGCTGCTGCCGAAGCCGCCGGCGGTGATCGAGGGGGGGCGGGCGCTGTTTCACGGCCGGGATCTGCTGAGCCTGCCGGCGGAGGAACTACAAACGGTCCGCGGGGGGAAGATCGGGATGATTTTCCAGGAGCCCATGACGGCGCTGTCGCCGCTGCACCGGATCGGCGACCAGCTGGTTGAGTCCGCGCGGCTGCATCGGGCCCTGTCGCGCGACGAAGCCTGGGCGCTGGGCGTGG
>JAHDSS010000166.1 GCA_018432565.1 Kiritimatiellia bacterium | reverse complement strand
CGCCTGCGCCACCGGAATCGTCTCGAACGTGTAGAACAGCCCCAGCAGCTCCTCGTCGCTGCCGTAGCCCAGCGCCCGCAGGAACGTCGTCGCCAGGAACTTCCGGCGCCGTTTCTTGCGGTCCAGATAGATGTTCAGCAGGTCGGAGGTGTCGAACTGCACTTCGACCCACGAGCCGCGGTCCGGAATGATCCGGAACGAATGCAGCAGGGTGCCGTTGGCGTGGACGCTCTGCTCGAAGCAGATACCCGGCGAACGGTGCAGCTGGCTGACGATCACGCGCTCCGCGCCGTTGACGATGAACGTGCCCTGTTCGGTAATCAGAGGCACTTCGCCCATGAACACCGTCTCTTCGCGCACCTCCGCCTCGCTCTTGAGACGGAAGGTCACATGCAGCGCCGCCGTGTACGACTCGCTCTCCTTCAGGCATTCAAACGCCGTCTGTTTCGGCGGCGTGATTTCATACTTCACGAAATCCAGCAGGCATTTCCCGTCGTAGCTCTCGATCGGGAACACCTCCTTGAACACCGCCTGCAGACCGACGGACTTGCGCTTCAGGGGCGCCATGTCCATCTGCAGGAATTCGCGGTACGAGCGGGTCTGGATCTCGATCAGATCCGGCAGCTCGACGACATCGCTCAACACGCCAAAATTGATTCTTTCCACCATCGGTTCACCTGTGGGCTGGGGGTGAAAGCCTCGAACACCAAAAGACAGGCACACCCCGGACACGCCAAAGGCGTCCCGGGGCGGCCGTCACACGACATGTCGGGGGCTACTTGATGGTGACTTTGGCGCCGGCCGCCTCCAGCTGCTTCTGGATCTTCTCGGCCTCGTCCTTGGCGACGTTTTCCTTCACCGGCTTCGGCGCGCCCTCGACCAGGTCCTTGGCTTCCTTCAGCCCCAGGCCCGTGATCGCGCGGACTTCCTTGATGACCGCGATCTTCTGCGAGCCCGCGCCCGTCAGTTCGACCGTGAACTCGGTCTTCTCTTCCGCCGCCGCCGCGCCGCCGCCGGCCGCCGGGGCCGCCGCCACGGCCACGGGGGCCGCCGCCGAAACGCCCAGGCGCTCTTCCAGCGCCTTCACCAGCTGCGAGAGTTCCAGGACTGAAATCGTCTCGATCCAGTCCACAAATTCCGCCATCTTGCCTTCCAATTTCACTTCATCGTTCATGGGGTTTGATCTCCTGATCCTTGTTTTTTAAATCCGTGATCCTCAGGGCCGCCGGCCACGGGCCTAGGCGGCGTTTTTCTTGTCCGCGGCCGCCTGGAGCACGTACACCAGGCTCGCGAGCTTTTGGCTCATCACGCCAACCAAATTCGACATCGGCGCCGCGATCGTGCCGACCAGCATTCCCTGCATGACCTTCTTCGGGGGCAGGGTGGCCAGCGCTTCGACATCCGCCGCCTGCAGCACCGCGCCCTCCAGGCGCCCGAGCTTGACGACGGGCACCTTGTTCGCCTTGGCGAATTCGCGCAGGGCCTTGGCCGCCGCGGCGACGTCGCCCGCGCCAAAGACCAGGGCCGTCGGCCCCTTCAGGCCCGGCTCGATCCCCTCGTAGCCCAGTTCCCGGGCCGCCACGCGGAACAGGCGGTTCGGCACCACCTGGAAGCGCGCCTGCGCCTCTTTCAGCGCCCGGCGCAGCGCCGCCGTCTTCGCCGTGTCCATCCCTGTGAAATCCGTCAGGAGGACGAACGCCGTGTCCGCCAGCTGCTCCTGGATTTCCCTGACAATCGCTTGTTTTTCCGGTCTCATGTTCCGTTCTCCCAGCCTCAGGCCAGTTCGCGCGGGTCCAGGCGCAGGCCCGGACCCATGGTCGAAGTGATCGTCGCGCGCTTGATGAACACGCCCTTGGCCGCCGACGGCCGCGCCGCGTTCAGCGCATCGATCACCGCCTTGGCGTTCTCGCGCAGCGCGTTCGCCTCAAACGACATCTTGCCGAAGGGCACCATCACGTTGCCGTGCCGGTCCATCCGGAACTCCACGCGGCCGGCCTTGCAGGCCTTCACCGCCGCCGCCGTGTCATCGCTGACCGTGCCGGTCTTCGGGTTCGGCATCAGGCCGCGGGGGCCGAGCACCTTGCCCAGCTTGCGGACTTCCTTCATTGCGTCCGGTGTGGCCACGGCCACGTCGAACTCCGTGAACCCGCCCTGCACCTTGGCCAGCAGGTCTTCAAACCCCACGTAGTCCGCCCCCGCCTCGCGGGCCGCGTCCGCCGCCGGGCCGCTGGCAAACACCAGCACCCGCACCGTCTTGCCGGTCCCGTGGGGCAGCGTCACCGTGCCGCGCACCGCCTGGTCGCTTTTCGTCGGGTCCACCCCAAGCCGGAAGGCGATTTCCGCCGTCGCGTCGAACTTCGTCGTGGGATGCTCCTTCAGGAACTGGATTGCCCCCTCCAGTGTATAGAGGGTGTCGCGGTCCACCTTGGCCGCCACCTGCGTGTATTTTTTGCCATGAAACGCCATGTCGCCCTACTCCACTTCAATGCCCATGCTGCGGGCGGTGCCGGCCACCATGCGGATCGCATGGTCTTCGTCGTCTGCGTTCAAATCCTTCGCCTTCACCTTGGCGATCTCCACCAGCTGCTGGCGGCTCACCTTGCCGACCTTGTCGCGGTTCGGCACGCCGGAGCCCTTGGCGATCCCCGCCGCCTTCTTCAGCAGCGATGCCGCCGGGGGGCTCTTCGTCACGAACGTGAAGCTCTTGTCCTGATAGACCGTGATGACCACCGGGATGATCATCCCGGCTTCCTTCTGGGTCGCCGCGTTGAATTCCTTGCAGAAGGCCATGATGTTCACGCCCTGCTGGCCCAGCGCCGGGCCCACCGGGGGCGCCGGGTTCGCCTGGCCCGCCGGAATCTGCAATTTGATGATGCCTGTGACTTTCTTTGCCATAATTCGTCCGCCCGGGGCTATGCGTCCCTTTCCACCTGCCAATACTCCAGTTCCACCGGCGCCGTCCGGCCGAAGATCGAAACCGATACTTTCAGCTTCCCGCGCTCGGGATCCACTTCCTCGACCATTCCGCTGAAGCTCAGGAACGGCCCGTCGGTGATCTTCACCGACTCGCCCGGCTCAAACACCACCTTGGGCTTGATCCGTTCCTTCTTCTCCTCGATCTGCTGCAGAATCTGATCCACTTCGTCCGGCCGCAACGCCACCGGCCGGTCGCCGCCAATGAACCCGATCAGACCCGGCGTCGCCTGGATGAAGCTCCACGGCTTCTCCATCAGCTGCCGCGGCTGCACCGATTCGTCGTACAGCGCCATCTCGATCAGCACGTAGCCCGGGAAAAACTTGCGGGTCTGCGTCGTGCGCTTGCCCTGCTTCACCTCCGAGACCTTCTCGGTCGGGATCAGCACCTCGCCGATGTAGTCCTGCATCTCCTCGATCTGGACCCGCCGGACGATGTTTTCGCGCACCTTCCCCTCCTGCCCGGAGAGGGCGTGCAGCACATACCATTTCTTTTCCATGACGCCTGACTTCCCCGCCTTACTGGATGACCCAGCGCACCAGCTGCCGCAGGACGATGTCGCACACCGCCACAAACCCCGCCAGCAGCGCCACCGACAGAATCACCACCACCGTCGAATCGAACAGCTCCGGGCGCGTCGGCCAGGCGCACTTCTTCAGTTCGGTCCCCACCTCGCCGAGAAAGCCGCGAAAGCCGCCTATCGTTTCTGCAATCCTGCTCATGTCTGTGTGCCTTTGCGTTGGCCGGCCCCCGCCCGGATTGGCAGGCCAGGAGGGACTTGAACCCCCAACAACCGGTTTTGGAGACCGGTGCTCTGCCAAATTGAGCTACTGGCCTGTGGGCTGCGCGCCGGGGATCGTCCGCCTACTTCGTTTCGCGATGCAGCGTGTGCTTCCGCTCCGCCGGACAGTACTTCTTCAGTTCCAGACGCTCGGTCTTGGTCTTCTTGTTCCGGCTGTTCGTATAGTTGCGCCGCTTGCATTCGGTACACGACAGCGTGATGATTTCCCTGGGCATGGTTCCAAACTCCCGTCCGCGGACCCCCCGGGGCGGCGGCGCCGCCCCGGGAATCCCGGTCCATTGGTCTTATTCCACGATCTCCACCACGACGCCGGCGCCGACCGTGCGGCCGCCTTCGCGAATGGCGAAGCGCATGTTCTTCTCCATGGCGATCGGGGTGATCAGCTCGACATCCATGTCAATATTGTCGCCCGGCATCACCATCTCGACGCCTTCCGGCAGCGTCACGTCGCCGGTCACGTCCGTCGTGCGGAAGTAGAACTGCGGGCGGTAGCCCTTGAAGAACGGGGTGTGGCGCCCGCCTTCTTCCTTGCTCAGCACGTACACGCTCGCCTTGAACTTCTTGTGCGGCGTGATCGAACCGGGCTTGGCCATCACTTGGCCGCGCTCCACGTCTTCCTTCTTCAGCCCGCGCAGCAGCGTGCCGATGTTGTCGCCCGCCTGCCCCTGGTCCAGCAGCTTGCGGAACATCTCCACGCCCGTCACCACCGTCTTCTGCGTCGGACGCAGCCCCACGATTTCGACTTCCTCGCCCACCTTGATGACGCCGCGCTCGACGCGCCCCGTCACCACGGTGCCGCGGCCTTCGATCGAGAACACGTCTTCGATCGGCATCAGGAACGGCTGGTCCAGCGGGCGCACCGGCTCCGGCACGAACGTGTCGATCGCGTCCATCAGCTCCTGGATGCACTTGGAATCCTCGCTGTTCGGATCGGTCGCCTGCAGCGCCTTCAGGGCGCTGCCGCGGATGATCGGCGTGTCGTCGCCCGGGAAGTCGTACTTCGAGAGCAGCTCGCGGATTTCCATTTCGACGAGGTCCAGCAGCTCCGGATCGTCCACCGTGTCCACCTTGTTCAGGAACACCACGATCGCCGGCACGCCCACCTGGCGGGCCAGCAGAATGTGCTCGCGCGTCTGGGGCATCGGCCCGTCCGAGGCGCTCACCACCAGGATCGCGCCGTCCATCTGCGCCGCGCCGGTGATCATGTTCTTAACGTAGTCCGCGTGACCCGGGCAGTCCACGTGCGCATAGTGCCGTTTCTCGGACTGATACTCCACATGGCTGGTCGCGATCGTCAGAATCTTCGTCTTGTCCCGGCGCCCCTGCGATTCCGAGGCCTTCGCCACCTGGTCGTAGCTGATGTAGTTCGCCAGCCCCTTCAGGCTCTGAATGTAGGTGATCGCCGCCGTCAGCGACGTCTTCCCGTGGTCCACGTGGCCGATCGTG
>JAHDSS010000041.1 GCA_018432565.1 Kiritimatiellia bacterium | reverse complement strand
GGGCGCCGCCGCGGTGGCCCCCGCCTGGGCGGCGACGGGCTGGGAGGCGCCGGGATGGGGGCCGCCGGCCCCCGCCGGCTGGGGCGCCGGCTTTTCGGGTTCGCCCATGGCGCCGGCGGCTTCGGGCCTGCCGGCATCCAACCGGAGAACGTGACATGGCGGCTTTTCTATCCCGATGGGTCCGGTCCGCATCGGCGGGGATTCCCGCCGGCCTGCGCCGCGCCGTGAAACGGCGGCTGGACGCGCGGGCGGTGGGAGCCCGCGAGGCGGCGGCCCGCGCCGGCCTGGTCCGCGAGGCGGTGCGCCTGTCGGAGGCCTGCCTGGCGGAGATCGCCGATCGCGCCGACTGGGACCGCCGCCGCCCCGAGGCGCGCCGTTGCCTGCGCGACATGCTGGGGCTGGAGCCGCTGCCGGAGCGGACGCCGCTGCGGGCGCGGATGACGGGCGGGTGGGAGCGGGCGGACTACCGGGCGGAGAAATGGGTGTTCGAGAGCCTTCCGGGATTGTACGTCACCGGCAATTTCTACCTGCCGAAGAACGCGGACGGCCCGGTGCCGGCCGTCGTGTATCTGAACGGACACTGGGCTTCGCTGGACGGGGCGAAGACCGGTTTCCAGGACCGGTATCTCTGGTATCCCGCTCACGGGTTTGCGCTGCTGGTGCTGGACCCGGTCGGCTACGGGGAAATTCCCGGCATCCATCCGGGCACCAATCGCCTGCAGCAGTGGCACTGGCTGTCGCTGGGCTACACGCCGGCCGGCGTGGAGGTCTGGAATGCCATGCGGGCGCTGGACTGGCTCGAAACCCGTCCCGAGGTGGATGCGGCGCGGGTCGGGGCCACGGGTATTTCCGGCGGCGGCGTCATTACCCAGTTCTGGGCGGCGCTCGATGACCGGGTCGCCGCGGCGGCGCCGTCGTGCTCGACCTATACCCTCGGCACCCAGGCGGCCCGGGGCCTGATTCCCCAGCAGTGCGACTGCACGTATTATCCCAACGTGCACGGCATGGATTTCCCGGAAGTCCTGGCGCTGATCGCCCCGCGGCCCCTGCTGATTCTGGGCGGACGCCGGGACGTCATTTTTCCGCCCGAGGGGTTTCGCGAGGCGGCCCGCCGCGCCCGGAAGATCTACGACCTGTACGGGCCGGATGGCGGCGGCCGCATCCGCCTGGTGGAGTCCGGGGCCGGGCACGCCGATCCGCCGCATTTCCTGCAGGAAACCCGCCAATGGATGTGCCGCTGGCTGCGGGGAGAAGCCGTGCCGGCGGCCGAGGCCGCCGCCGCCGGGCCGCCCCCGGAACCGCCGGCAACCCTGCGCTGTCTGCCGGCGGTGCCGGACAATGCGCTGAACGGCCGCATCCAGGACCGGTGGATCCGCTGTCCGGCGCCACCGGAGCCGGCCGACCGCGGGGAGTGGCAGCGACGCCGCGAAGAAATCCTGTCGGGCTTGCGTTCCACGGTGCTGGGCGGATTGGCGAAAGAAGAGATTCCCTTCCGCACGCGGGCGTTCGCCGCCAGCGGGGGCTACGCCGGGGAAATGGCCCGCTTCCGCGATTACCAGTTCGATGCCGAGGCGGGGGTGCCGGTCAAGGTGTCCCTGCTGACGCCGAAGGACAGGACGGGTCCGCTGCCGCTGGTCATCTGGTCGCGCTCGCCCGGCGAGCCGGTCATTTTTCCGGACCTGGACGAATTCTTCCCGGTCCTGCGCACGCATGCGCTGGCGATCCTGTCGCCGCGCTTCTCGGAACGGCCGCTGACCGCCCACGCGCATGCCGATCTCGAACGCACGGCGGCGCTGACGGGCCGGAGTCTGGCGGCTCTGCGGATCCGGGACATTCTGCGCACGGCGGCGTGGGCCGTGCGCGACCGCGGCGTCGAGGCGTCGGACATCGCCGTGTACGGCGCGGGCGAAGCGGGCGTGGCCGGGCTGTATGCCGCGCTGCTCGAACCGTCCATCGGCCACGTGATTCTGCGCGATCCGCCGGCTTCGCACTGGATCGGGCCGGCCCTGCCCATGATCCTCCGGCTGACCGATCTGGACGAAGCGGCGGGCGCGCTGGCGCCGCGCCGCCTGACGCAGGTGGCGCGCCGGCCGCAGGAGTGGCCCCGGACCCGCGCATGCTATGACCGGATGGCGGCGTCCGCGGCATACCGCCGGGCGGACAGCGTGGCGGATGCGCTGCGGGGCCCGGCAACGGGAGCGGGTTCATGCTGACGGAAGCGCAATACGCGGAGCAGCAGCGCCGGCTGGGCCGGCGCCTACACGAGCACGACGGCGTGTGGTGGGAGGAAATCCGCCGCTTCTACTGCAAGCCGGCCTTTGTGTACAAGGCCTTCGACCGCGGGTCGGCGCGGCCGGCCCGGAGCCGGAGCTGGCTGGGCTACAGCCATCCGGTGCCCGACGCCGGCCAGGCCAACCGGTTCCTACCCGTGATGGCGCTGCCACGCGAGCGGCTGGACGGATTCGGCCTGCCGGCCCTGCCCCAGAAAAAGCGCAACCAGGTCCGCCGGGCCCTGGAACGCTGCGAAGTCCGCCCCCTGGCCGATGTGGCTGCCCGCCTGGAGCGTCTCCGCGAAATCAATCTGTCCCAGGTCCGCCGCCACGACCAGGGCGGCGGCTCCGAGGTGTCCGCGCG
>JAHDSS010000433.1 GCA_018432565.1 Kiritimatiellia bacterium | reverse complement strand
CAGCCCGACGAGGAGCTGTATGTGCGCTTCATGCAGTTCGGGGCGCTTTCGCCCGTGGCGCGGATTCACTGCACCAAGGGCGTCCACCGCTATCCGTGGGAATACGGTCCGCGTGCGGAGCGGATCGTCGGCGACGGCTTTCGCCTGCGGTACCGCCTGCTGCCGACGCTGTACACGGCGGCCGTGGCGGCGCACCGGACGGGAATGCCGCTGCTGCGGCGCGGCGACCTGGAATGGCCGGAGCATCCGGAAGCGGCCGATTCCTCCCAGTTCCTGCTGGCCGACGACCTGCTGGCGGCGCCGATTCTCGATCCGGCCGGAGCGGATGGGCTGTCGCGGCGGGCGGTGTGGATTCCGCCCGGCGAGTGGCAGGATGCGTGGTCGGGGCGGATCCATCGCGGGCCTTCGCTGATCGGCGCGGCGTGCCCCCTGGAGCAGTTTCCGGTGTATGTCCGCCGCGGCGGAATCGTGTTCCATATTCCCCAGCGGCAGGTCGCCGGCGAGGCGGTCTGGCCGGAGCTGGCGGCGGAAGCCCATGCCCCGCCGGCCGACGGCGCGCAGGTGCGGACGTTCCACGAAGACGACGGCTGGTCCCGCGCCCACGAGCAGGGGCGGTCGGCGGCAACGGAGGTCCGGCTGGAACGCGCGGGCGGGACCCTCACGTTGGCGATTCGTCCGCAGCCCGCGCCGGGGGGGATTCGTCCGGCGCGGCGCGCATGGACCCTGCGGCTGCATCTGGCGCCGGGGGAGGAGTTCGGCGAGGTGCGCCTGGATGGCCGCCGGCTGGAGCCGGGGGAGTTTGACGTGCTTGAACCGTCGCCAACGGCTTCCGACGCGCTGTTCGAGGGGCCGGGAGCGCGCCCCGCGCCCGAAGGCGGTTGCGTAGTGGAATGGCGAGGGGAGCGGGCGGCGGATGAACCGCTGGAGTGGGTGGTCCGGATTCTGGATCCGAACGGCAAATCGTCCGGCGCTTGACGGAAGACCGGCCGCCGGGGCCGGTGTCAGCGGCGCGGTTTGCCGGATTCGCCGACGGCGGACTGTCCGGCGAGGTGGCCGGAGGCAAAGGCCCACTGGAGGTTCCATCCGCCGGTAGGCCCGTCGAGATCAAGAATTTCCCCGGCAAAGAACAGGCGGGGAGTCTGCCGGCCTTCGAGCGTGTCGGGCTTGACCTGCTTGAGAGCGACGCCGCCGGAGGTGACCATGGATTCGTCGAAGCCGCCGGTGGCGGCGACAGCCAGGGGGCAGTCGGTCAGGTGCCGCGACAGCGCGCGTTCCTGGGCCGTGGTCAGGCGTG
>JAHDSS010000561.1 GCA_018432565.1 Kiritimatiellia bacterium | reverse complement strand
GTTCGTCCTGGTCGAGGGGGGCGGGATCCAGGGGAAAGGTGGCGCAGCCGGCGGCCAGCGCCAGCGCGGACGCCCAGAAGACCCGGATGGAAGAATGATTCGCCATGGGTTGGAAGGGCCATCTATCGCAAAATCCCGCGGGAAGCACAAGGCCGCAGGCGAAGGAATCCATTGGGGGGGGGCCGGGGACGGGGCGGGCGGCGATTTTATGAGTGCAACGGGGCGGCGGGCGGTGTATACCGTTGAGCGGAAGAACAGGAGAAACGCATGAAGGCAATTCATTTTCTGTTGGGGTTGGCGCTGTACACGGTGTTGGCGGCGGCGGGGCTGGCGCTGATGGCGTCGGTGCCGTATCCGGAATGCCTGCAAAACGCGCTGGCCTGGGCGCGGGGCGTTCCGGAGTGGGGGCGCGTGCTGCTGGGGATGGGCGGGTTGCTGTACCTGTTTGCCTTCCTGCTGACCGGGGTGGCGTGGCGCCGGAAACGCTCGTTCGTGACGTTCGAAAACGAGGACGGCACGGTGAACATCAGCACCGAGGCGGTGCAGGAGTACCTGAACGGGCTGAAAGACGAATTTGCGGCGGTGGCCTGGCAGAAAACGAAGCTGCGGGCGCAGCGCGGGGCGCTGGCGGTGGGCCTGGTGCTGGGGGTGAAAGAGGGCACGCGGATTCCCGAACTGTGCAAGCTGATGCAGGCGCGGGTCCGCGAAATTCTTCAAGAACACCTGGGCACCTGCGACCTGAGCGGGGTGTCCGTGGAAGTCAATGAAATCCGCGCGCGGAAAAAAGCCGCGGTGGAAAACCTGTAGGGGCGGGCCATGGATTGGGACGGATTCGCCGAAGGGCATCTGGACGCGGCGCACGAAGTGCTGACGCGCCTGCGGCCGGCCATCGAGTCGGTGGCGGCGGGTCTGGCGGAGCGGCTCCGGCAGGGGGGCAAGGTGCTGGTGTGCGGCAACGGCGGCAGCGCGGCCGATGCCCAGCATTTCGCCGCGGAGCTGGTCAACCGGTTCCAGCGCGAGCGGCGGCCCTATGCGGCCATCGCCCTGACGACGGACAGCTCGGTGCTGACGTCCATTGCCAACGACTATTCCTTTGAGCAGGTGTTTTCCAAACAGGTGGAAGCGCTGGGGCGTCCGGGCGACGTGCTGCTGGCGATTTCGACCAGCGGCAACGCGGCCAACGTCTGCCGGGCGGCGGAGGCGGCGAAGACGGCGGGCCTGTGGACGGTCGCGCTGTGCGGCGGAAAGGGCGGTGTGCTGGCGCCGCTGGCCGACGAAGTGCTGAGCGTGGCCTGCACGGGCGTGACGGCGCGCATCCAGGAAGGGCACGCGATGATCATCCACGCCCTGTGCGAGCTGATCGAGGAACTGTTGGCGGATGGATGAACGGGGAGACCGGGGGGGAGAAACCGAGGACGAGGAAGGAACCGTCATGGACAGGAAAACAACTCCGGATGTGGTCGTCGTGGGATCGGTGGCGTTTGACAGCGTGCAGACGCCCAAGGCGGCGCACGAGAAGCTGCTGGGCGGCTCGGCCAGCTATACCAGCGTGGCCTCCGCCCTGTTCGCCCGGACCGGCGTGGTGGGTGTCGTGGGCGAGGATTTTCCCCAGGACTATTTCGATATTTTCGACCGGGCCGGCGTGGACGTGCAGGGCTTGCAGCGAGAGAAGGGCAAGACGTTCCACTGGAGCGGGGTGTACGAGGACAACATGAACAACCGGCGCACGAACTGCACCGACCTCAACGTGTTCGCCGACTTCAACCCGGTGATTCCGGAGGCGTACCGGACCAGTCCGTTCCTGTGCCTGGAGAACATCGCGCCGGCGCTGCAGGCGCATGTGCTGGACCAGATGCAGAAGCCGAAGTTCACGGTGCTGGACACGATGGACCTGTGGATCAACACGACGCGCGAGGATTTGATGAACGTGATCGCGCGCGTGGACATGCTGACGGTGAACGAGCACGAGGCCCGCCACCTGACCGGCAAGGGCTCGCTGCTGAAGGCGGCGAAGAAGATCCTGGACATGGGGCCGACCTACGCGCTGATCAAGAAGGGCGAGCACGGGGCGTTCCTGATGTCGAAGGACGACATCCTGATCGTGCCGGCGTGGCCGCTGGTGGAGGTGGTGGATCCCACGGGCGCGGGCGACACGTTCGCCGGGGGGCTCATCGGGACGCTGGCGGCGCTGGGCGAGGTGACGCGGGACAATCTGCACCGCGCGCTGGTGAACGGCACGGTGACGGCGGCCTACACCTGCGAGGCGTTCAGCGTGGACGGCCTGCGGCACATCACCCGCGCCCAGCTCGACGAACGCGCCGAGGCCTTCCGGCGCATGATGCCGTAGGGGGGGGGAGGCGGGCATGAAGAAGGTTGGCTGGATGCTGGTGTGGCTGGCTGCGGGGAATGCCAGCGCCGGTGCCGGGTTGCAGGTTGGCGGAGTGGTGATTGACGAAGACCACTACGCCCGTCCGGGCGTGAAGGTGGCCCTGATGAAAGCCGACCAGGACGACTGGATGGAAATCCCGCCGGGGGATTCCCCGGATTGGGACAAGATGATCGAGGGGCGGGGATGGTGGCAACAAACCAACCGGGATGGGGAGTTTGTGTTTACCGGCCTGCATAGCGGGAACTACAAGCTGACGGTTATGGGGGATCCGCCTGTCGGCGGCATGGAATATGCCATGATCGATTTCGAATTGGCAGGC
>JAHDSS010000538.1 GCA_018432565.1 Kiritimatiellia bacterium | reverse complement strand
CGGGGTCAGACCGTAAATTATCACTTTAACGTCTGTTGAGCCGCTTCCAATTCGCGCCCCAGTTTATCCCATTCGACTTTCTGTATCTGTTTGGCACGCTTGCGGGCCATGGTGACGGCTTGGCTACTGATCTGCCCATAGTATTGTCCAATGGCGCGGAGGGTTTTCCCGCTCCAGCGGGCGGCCAACTCCAGTGCCACTATTTTAGCAGGGCCGGCTATGCGTCCGTGTTGCTGCAATTCGGCTGGCGATACACCAAAGTATTGACTAACCACCCGGTCGATTTCGTTCAACGCCATGCCGGTCCGGGGCAGCGAAATGTCTCTATCTTGAGGTCCGCCCGTTGCGCGCCGGGATAACTCCCGCGTGGTTCTATCCACGAAATCGGCGCTGCCAATCGCGTATGGGCTGGACTTCATCAAGTCCTGGGCCGCTTCCTTCTGCCGCGTCATGCCGGAGAGCACCAAAGACCTGTAGCGTTTACGGGCCTCTTTCAGGTTTCGTCCATAGGCTTTCAGCACATAATTGCTCATCCAATCCGGGAAAGGGGTGTTTCGGACATAGTTCGGAAAGCTGCTCCAGGGATAGGCATTCAAGAACGCCATTCGTTCTTTGGCGGTTCGTTGTTGTTGTCTCTGGGTCTGCACCGGATTCAGATGAACATATCGTGTTACCGAAAGCAGATAGGTGTCGTCTTGAATGACGGGGGCCTTGAAACGGCCTCCCATCACATGGCCCGGCTTCCCGTGTTTGTAACGATAGTACAGGCTGTAGCTGCTGTTGAGTCTTTGCATGAAACGGCTTAAGTTTGCCCGTGGAGTTCTGAGCACCAAGTGGAAATGGTTATCCATCAGCACCCACGCATAAAGTACCACGCCATACGTTTCGAGATTGTCACGCAACTGGCCTAAAAAACGGATTCGGTCACTGTCGGTGTGAAATAACACCTGGCGGGCATTTCCCCGGCTTGTGACATGGTACAGGGCATGCTCAAATTCCATGCGAAGCGGTCTAGGCATGTTGATTTCCTACCCTGTGCATTTAGGCAAGTCAACCCGAAAGTGAATATTTACGGTCTGACCCCGATGGAAGGGGTTTTTGCTTTGCAAACGGGGTGGAACGGGGGATTCTGTTGCGTCATGCCTGCGCCAGCGCATCAGATGATGAAGCCCTCCGAGGTCGCGGATTTCGAGCGACGGCTGAACGGTTTTATTCGGGCCAAACCGATCTGGGTGGCGCGGGTGCCGGCACGGCTGGACGTGATGGGGGGCATCGCGGATTACTCCGGGGCGAATGTCTGCCAGGCGACGCTGGGCGCCGGGGTGCTGGCGGCCGTGCAGGCGCGCCGGGACCGGCTCGTGCGCATCCGCACCGAACGGGCCGGGGGGGAGGGGTTGCCGGTGGAGACGGAATTTTCGCTGGAGGAGATGGAAGACGCTTGCGCCGATTACGCATCCGTCCGGGCCCGGTTTGCGGCCCATTCGCTGGCGTCGTGGGCGGCGTATGCCGGGGGCAGCCTGGTTGCGCTGCTCCGGGAAGAAGGGATCCGGCTGCCGACGGGATTCCACCTGCGGCTGCTGGCGACGGCGCCGATGAATGCGGGAATCGCCAGCTCGGCGGCCGTGGAGATCGGCACCCTGTG
>JAHDSS010000577.1 GCA_018432565.1 Kiritimatiellia bacterium | reverse complement strand
CGGATCGCCGTCGGTGCCGACGGCTTCGAAGTACGGCTCGAGGATGGCCTGGGCCTGCTGCATGTCCCGGGCCTGGCGCTGCCGCTGCGCGATGTCGAGGGTGCCGGCGGCGGCCTCGGCCAGCACGGCGTCCAGCCCGCCTTTCGGGTGTCCGATCCAGGCGATCTGTCCCTGGTGAACCAGGAACGCGGACGGGATGCCGCTCTGGCCGGCGGCCTCCATCCACTGCGTGGCCATGAACTGGTCCGGGTCGTCCATCGCGACGGCGTAGTCCATCTGGTCGCCCATCTCCTCGACAAAGCGCGCCACCCGGTCCGCGGCGTCTTCGCCGCGTTCCCAGACGCTGACGCCGATGAATCCGATGTCCGGATGGCGGTCGGCGAGTTCCGACAGGTGGGGGATGGTGGCGCGGCAGGGCCCGCACCAGGTGGCCCAGAACTCCACGACATAGGTCTTGGCGGGATCCAGGGTGTCCACGGGTCCGCCCTTGATCCAGGAACCCACCTTCAGGTCCGGGGCGGGATCGCCAATCGTCAGGGGTTCGGCCACGGCCGCCAGGGGAGCCAGCATCGCGACGGTCAGCAGGATCGGCAGGAGTTTGCGCATGGGATTTCCTTGGGTGGGGGGTCTCTGGCCGGCATTGAACCCCATCCGGGCGGCCGGCACAAGCGGGAAAAAAGGGCCGGGGAGGGGGGGCAGGGCTGCGTCAAGAAAGGGGCTCATCGGGGACGATTCGCCCTACCCCCACCCGCCCTTTCTCGGAAAGGGTAGGACGAGGCATCCCTGCCGAGCCGGACTGTTCTGAAAACACCTTTCTTGACTCAGCCCTGGGCCGTTGGGCGCATCTGCAATTCGGTGCAAATTTTCATCTGGTTTTGCATTCAATAGCGTTTTCTGGAGGGGCAGGCTCTGTCCTGCCCGGTTTCCGGCGGGATCGCCGAATTCCAGGCGGGCAACACGGAGGTTGCCCCTCGTGTGCACGCGGCTCTTGTCGCGTGCGGTGGCCAGGATCCGCGCGGGACAGAGCCCCGCGCTACGAGGGCCCATTCCGGTGATGACCATTCGCAGAGGCGCCCGGTTCCGGATTTTCCACGGCGTGGAAAAAAGTTTTCCATGGCGTGGAAAACGCCGGGGGAGGGATCAGGCCTGGCGGTCGTTGATCCGGTTGGCGAGGTCGAGGAGCTCGCCGGGGGCGAGGATGGGCGGGTCGAAGCAGCGGTCGTTGATGAAGCGGACGGCGTCGCGGACGAGGAAGACCTTGCCTTCGCCGCCGGTGATGCGCAGCCGGACGGCGGGATGGGTGAAAACGGCGAGGGCATGGATGCGGTCGTCGGGGACCTTGGCGGCGAGCAGCGCGATGAACATGCGCCGCTGGCGTTCGACCTGCAGGACGGGGCTTTTGACGATCCGGGTCTTGCCGTCCGGGCGGAGCTGGGTCCATTGGGTGTCGCGGACGTCGCCGGTCAGCGTGCCGGCCCAGAACTTGGATTCGATGACGTAGAGCCCGGAGGGGGCGAGGACGAGGTGGTCGATCTGGCAGCGTTCGTGGGCGATGCGGAAATCGAGGTCGTTGAGAAGGACATGGTCATCGGCAAGCTGCTCGGCGAGGCGTTCGGCCATCTGCTGCTCGCCGCGGCGTCCGCCTTCGAGGTTGCGGCGTTCGGCGGCGATTTCACGCAGGCGGACTTCGTAGCCGGCGGCGCAGAGGACGGCGAAGGCGCCGAAGACCAGTCCGGGGTAGGCGCCGGTGCGATGGGCATGCAGCGCGCCCCAGGCGAGCAGGGCGAGGGCCGCGGCCCAGACGGCGATCCGCACGGGATGGCGGACGGCGAGTTCGCGGGCGATGGCCGCCTGCCGGCGCCGGAGGCTGGTTTCGGTGCGCAGGATGCGGGCCATGCGGCGACCCCCGCGGGCGGATCAGCCCGCCCCGCCGGACTGGCGGTTCAGGCCCTGGGCGAGCTTTTCGACCTCGGCGTTGGAGAGCACGGGCTTTTCGAAGCAGAAGTCGTTGATGAACGTGACGGCCTGTTCGGGGGTCATCACGCGGCGTTCGGCATTGGTCACGGCGAGCTCGGCCTCGGGATGGGCAAGCACCACCAGCCCGTAGACGTTTTCCCAGATGAGGCTGGTGCCCTTGAGCCAGTTGCAGAGGATGCGGCGCTCGCGCTGGACGCGCCCGACGGGATTGCGCGCGGGGCGGATTTTCCCGCCGGGGGAGCGGATCTTCCAGGTGTAGGCCTGCTTGGCGGTGTCGCCGATGATCTTGCCGCTCCAGTTCAGCGTGTTGATCACGAACATGCCGGAGGGGGCCACGACGAGGTGGTCGATCCAGCATTTCTCGCGGCCGACCTTCAGATGCAGGTCGTTGAGCACGAAATGGTCGTTGGCGAGCTTGTCGTCGAGAAGACGCGCGACGTCTTCCTTGGCGCCGCGCATGCCCTGCATATCGGTGTATTCCTGCTCGTTTTCGCGCCGGCGGGCTTCGTGGCCGAGGGCGAGGAACGCGAGGAAGGCGCCGAAGATCAGCAGGCCCCAGCCGCCGCTGCCGGCGGATTTCCAGAGCAGGCCGGCGAGCACGGCGACGCCGGCGGCGCCCCACTCCAATAGGCGCATGCGCCGGAACAGGGCCAGCTCGCGGGCGATGTCGTCCTGGCGCCCGGCCAGGCTGCGTTCATTGGTAAGGGTCTTGGCCATGGAGGGACTCCGGGGTCAGGGGGCGGCAAGGACTTCGGCAAACGCGACGGTTTCGCGCCGGGCCGTGATGCGGGCGCGGACGGTTTCGCCGACGTTGGTGGCGCCGGTGACGAAGACGACCAGGCCGTCAATCTTGGCAACGCCTTCGCGGTCGGGGAATTTTTCGGAGCGCTCCAGGATTTCGAGGTCGAGTTCGGCGCCGGCGACGACATGGTCAAGGGCGGCCTTGGCGGTGTCGGGGGTGAAGGCGCGGCGGATGATCTCGCCGGCGGGGGGCGTGGCGCCGCTGCCGGCGGGCTTGCCGGTGGGGACGGCGTTGGCGGCGCGGTCGCGGCGTTCGGTGATGCGCACATGAACGGTTTCGCCGAGGGTGGGGACGCCCTGGACGAAGACCACGAGCCCGTTGACGCGGGCGACGCCGTCCACGCCGGGATTCTGGCCGGATTCCTCGCTGATGACGACGTCCATTTCGGCGCCGGGGACCACATGGGCGGCGGGGTCGCCGGGGCGGGGCTGGAAGATCCGCCGGACCGGCCGGACGGAAGTGGGCAGCGGATCGGTGCCGGCGGGCTTTCCGGTCGGTTCGGCGAACGCGATGCGCTCCTGGCGGCCGGTGATGCGGACGTTGACGCGGCGGCCGACTTCGGGGACCCCGTTGACGACCACGACGAGGCCTTCCACGCGCGCGATGCCTTCGAAACCGGGGTTTTTCGAGGATTCCTCGGAGATGATGACATCCATTTCGGCGCCGGGCAGCACATGGGCGGCGGAATCGCCGGGGCGGGGCTGGAAGCCGCGGATCCGGGGCCGGGCGGCT
>JAHDSS010000391.1 GCA_018432565.1 Kiritimatiellia bacterium | reverse complement strand
GTCGCCGTTCGCACTGTATCCCGAGCCGCCGTTATACCAGTAGCGGCCCACGGCGTCCATATGCACGTCGGCCGCCACGTTGGTCAGGTCGAAGCCCGAGTTCAGCGCGTTGGTCGTCCCCGCCCGGCAGGCATGTTCCCACTGCGCCTCCGTCGGCAGGTCGAACGCCTGCCCCGTCTTCGCCCGCAGCTTGCCCATGAAGGAATCCGCGTTCACCAAGCCGTTGCTCGGCCAATACACCGCCGGGTCGTCGCTGTTGGCGGGGTTTTCCCGGATTTGATAGTAGCTCACCGTTTCCACCGGCCGGGATTCGCGATAGCTGGCGTTGGTGAACCAGCTAGGCCAGTTGCCCATCACCCGTTCCCACTGCTTCTGCGTCACCTCGAATACGCCGATATAGAAATCCTTCGTCAGCGTCACCTCGTGCTGCGGTTCGTCGCCGTCCCGCCCCAGTTCGGTTTCAGGCGAACCCATGGTGAAGCTTCCGGCCGGGATGCGCCGCAGGACGAGCTTGGTGGTCTTGTATTCCTCCGTCCAGCCGCCCACCGGCGGGGCGGCGAGATAGCTGACGGGCCAGTTCGTGGCGTCGGGACCCTCGGAAAGGTCCACAACCAAATAGTCGCCGCCCACGGCAAAACGATAGTACCTCCTCGGGCCGTCCATCGGTACCTCGCAGGCGCCCGCCGCGTTGGAAAAGACCAACCCCGCCGGCGTGGCGTTGCTCCACGGCTGCTCGGCCAGATCCGCCGTGGTCTCCACGCGATACATCAGCCCCGTCTCCGCCGGCCATTCCAGGCGGAACTGGCTGTTGGCGACCGTGGCGACATTCGTCACGGTGGGCGGAACGACGGGCTCGCCGACGATTTCCAGGTCGTTCGCGAACAGGGCATAGTTGGGATTTTCGGCCTCGGCGCAGGAATACCCGCCGCAATAGAAGCCAAGCCCGGCGAGGGGTTCCTCGTGGAGAATATTCGTGGCCACGTTCAGGTCTTCCACGCCGTTTGCCGTCCGCACCACGCCCACGCGGATGCCGTTCGTCTCTTGCGCGATTTCCACCGCCACGACCGCCTGGGGCGCCCAAAGCGTGGAAACCGTCTGGCCGTTGACCTGGAAGACGTCGCCGTCGGTGACATGGATGAGGTTGGCGAACTTGCCCGTGGCGCAAAAAAGGTCCACGCCGCGCCCGCCGCCGTTCCAGTTGTAGGCCAAGACGAAGCGCGCGACGTCTCCCGTCCGCAGGGCGGCGGCGAAGTCGCGCCGCCCGTTGCACCAGCCGTTGGCGCCGTCGCCCATGAAGCGGAACGAAACGCCGTTGGTCGAGTTGACGTCGCCCCCGCCCCCGGCGGTGGAATCGCCCAGTTCGGGGGATTGGTTCGTAAATGCCCAAACTCTAAAGCCGAAGCCCCGGTTGGCGCCGTTGGTGAACGCCCCCGCCTCGTAGTTCCCGCCCTCGTCGTAGGCCAGCGTCGCCGGGGGCTCGACGGCCACCACGGCCACTTCGACCGCCTGCGTGGCCACGCCGAGCTCGTTGCCGGCGGTGAAAACGAAGGTTTGGGTGGCGCCCCCGTCCGCCAAGGGCGGCAGGTAGTCCAGTCGGCCGGTCTCGGGCGCGAACGAGTAGCCGCCCGAAGCGGTCGTGCTTTCCAACGCCAGAGTCGGCGCCGGCTCGCCCGTGGCCGAGACCGAAAACGCCATCGCCACGCCCGTGGTCGCGGAAAGCGGCCCGGGGTTGGGGCCGAACGCCGGCGGGGCCGGCGGCGGCAAGGCCACGGCCACGGCGACGGCTTGCGTGGCCACGCCAACCGCATTGCTGGCGGTGAAGATAAAGGTTTGCGTCGCGTCGCCGTCCGCCAAGGGCGGCAGGTAGTCCAGCGCGCCGGTTTCGGGCGTGAACGAGTAGCCGCCCGAGGCCGTCGTGGATTCCAGCGCCAGCACCGGCGCAGGCACGCCCGTGGCCGAGACCGAAAACGCCGTCGCCACTCCCGTGGTCGCGGAGAGCGGCCCCGGATTCGCGCCGAATTCGGGCGCGGCGGCGGCATCCACGGCCACTTCGACGGCTTGCGTGGCCACGCCGAGTTCGTTGCTGGCGGTGAAGACGAAGGTTTGGGTGGCGCCCCCGTCCGCCGCCGGCGGCAGGTAGTCCAGCGCGCCGGTTTCCGGCGCGAACGAGTAGCCGCCCGAGGCCGTCGCCGATTCCAGCGCCAGGACGGGCGTCGGCTCGCCCGCGGCCGTCACGGCGAAGGACATGGCCACCCCCGGCGTCGCGGTCAGCGGTCCCGGATTCGCCCCGAACTCGGGCGCCTGCGGGGCGGACAGCTTGTAGAGCGTCAAGTGTTGTTGCGTCCCGTTGCTGTAGCAGGAGAACCGCGGCGAGCCGGCGTTGTACTGCAAAAACCGGTACGGCAAGGCCCCGTTGCTGGCGGCGAAGCAGCCGATGTCTTCCCGCCAGGCGAACGACCAGACGCCCGTCGCGCCGTTCACCTCGGCCACGGAATGGGCGGCGTTGGCCGTGCCGGCATAGGCGACGTAGCGGTTGGAGGCCTCGTTGAAGATCGTCAGGCCGCCATAGGCGGCGTTGGTCTGGATGCGCCAGACGATGGCCGGCGAGGGATCGGTCAGCATGTCGGCGACCGGGCTGATCACGACGTTCGAGAACGAATTCCCCGCATTGGTGTGGGTCATGGCGAACTGGCCGTTGCTGCTGGCCACGACGTAATAGGTCTCCGCCAGGTCCGCCCGGTTCGTGATCTTCACGAAGGTGCCCGTTCCGTCGTAAGCCCCCCGCGCCAGTTGCGCAACCGCCAGTCCCGCCAAGACCATCCATTTCTTCATGCCCGACTCCCTTGCCATCTTGCCGATGCGCGCATCGTCGCATCGCGCCGCCCGCCTGGCGAGCCCGAAATGGCTTTTTGTCCCCCCTGGAGGGACGGGTTCCACCCCGTTCGGATTTTCCTCCGATCTAGCCCGCGTGGAAGCGGGCCCTCCAGAAATCCGCCCCTTGGAGGTTGGCCCTCCATGGCCGCCTCCTTTGGGGTCAGCCCTTGAATCTTGATTCTAACGCCTTGCGCCAGCGTTCCGTCTCGGGCGATCCGAGCGCGCGGTCCACCATTCGGCTGACCGCCGAGCCCGTGCCCACGCCGAAGCGTTCGGCGATTTGCCGCTGCGTCAGTCCCGCATGTTTTTGCAAGGCCCAGGCCGTGAATCCGCGCACCACCCGCCCCGCCTTGTATTCACCGAATTGCGCCCAGCGCGCGCCCGTCGCCTCGCGAACGGCGGTTTCGACTTCGGCCGCGCTTTTGCGGATGCGGATTTGGCGAAACGACACGTCTTCGCGCCGGAGCGTTGCCGCCGCTTTGCGCACATGCAGATTCTTGGCGTTTTCGACGAATCCATCCGAACCGATGGCAACCCCGCCTTCTTTCATCAGGCGCACGAATTCCTCGTCGGTTTTCGCCAGCCCCGTTTCCACGAAGCGGGCATAAGCCTGAGCTCGGCCGGCTTTCCGCCCTTCCGCAACCATGACCAGCACCGGCCCCGTCTCCAGCCAACCGACGGGCGCGCTTCGGCCTGCATACTCCCGAAAGCTGCTCCAGGGATAGATCCGCAACAAGCGCAACCGCTCCTTCCACGGCAGTTCCCGCGATTCCTGCACTTGCACGGGATTCAAGTGGACGTAGCGGCTCAACTTCAGCAGGTAATCGTTGCCTTCCACCATCCGCGCGCCGTAGCGGCCCTGCATCAAATGCCCCGTTCGTCCGTGGCGGTGGTTGAAATAGACGGTGTAGCCCGTAAGCAAGCTGCCCATGAAGCGGTCTAGATTGGCCAGCGGCGTTTCCACCACCAGATGAACGTGATTCGGCATGAAGCAATACAGGTAGACCCGCACCTGATGCGTCGAAGCACTTTCCGCCAAGCGCTCCAGAAACCGCACCCGGTCGTGGTCATCCCGAAAGATGGCCTGCCGCTCGTTTCCGCGGCTGGTGACGTGGTAGATGCCGCCCGCAACCAATGCCCTTGGTTTTCTGGCCATGCTCCCATGGAATCAAAACCGGCCGGCGCCGTCAAGAATCAAGATTCAAGGGCTGACCCCTTTGCATGAACGAATGTTCAGGGTTGCCATGTTTTCGCCGATGAGGCATGCTTGAATCATGCCGGCAAACGAGTCATTCAATCCCGCGCTGGACCTGGCCTTCGACCACGTGCGGCACACCGGCCGGCACCTGTTCCTGACCGGCAAGGCGGGCACGGGCAAGACCACCTTCCTGCGCTCGCTGAAGGAACGCCTGCCCAAGCAGATGGTCGTCGTCGCGCCCACCGGCGTGGCCGCCATCAACGCCGGCGGCGTCACGCTCCACTCGTTCTTCCAGCTCCCGTTCGGGCCGCTCGCCGGCCGCGACAGCGAGCAGCCGCGTTTCCGCTTCTCCCGCGACAAAATCGCCATGATCCGCGGCATGGACCTGCTCGTCATTGATGAAATCAGCATGGTGCGCGCTGACCTGCTCGACGCCGTGGACGGCGTTCTGCGCCGCTTCCGCGACCGCCGCAAGCCGTTCGGCGGCGTCCAGCTCCTGATGATCGGCGACCTCCAGCAGCTCTCGCCCGTCGTGAAGGACAGCGAATGGGAACTCCTGAAAGACCTCTACGACACGCCCTACTTCTTCGGCAGCCGCGCCCTGCGCGAAACCGACTACGCCTGCATCGAGCTCACCCGCGTCTACCGCCAGCAGGACGGGCGCTTCCTCGACCTCCTCAACCTGGTGCGCGACAATTGCCTCACCCCTGCCGCCCTCGACGAACTCAACCGGCGCCACCTTCCGGATTTCTCCCCCGCCGACGCCGAAGGCTACATCACCCTGTGCACCCACAACCGGCAGGCCGAGCGGCTGAACGAGGCCAAGCTCCGCGCCCTCGACGCCCCCGCCGTCCGCTTTGACGCCGACATCACCGGCGCCTTTCCCGAACTCTCCTATCCCGTAGACCCGCACATCGAACTCAAGGTCGGCGCGCAGGTCCTGTTCGTCAAAAACGACCCCTCCCCCGCCAAGCGCTTTTTCAACGGCAAGATCGGGCGCGTCACCGCCCTCCACGGCGCCACCGTCCGCGTCCGCTGCCCCGACGATCCCGCCGACATCGCCGTCGAGCCCATGGAGTGGAACAACGTCAAATACGCCATTGATCCCGCCACCCACCGGATCGCGGAAACCGTCGAAGGCACCTTCCGGCAGATCCCGCTCAAGCTCGCCTGGGCCATCACCATCCACAAGAGCCAGGGGCTCACGTTCGAGCGCGCCATCATCGAGGCCGACGCCTCCTTCGCCCACGGGCAGGTCTATGTCGCCCTCTCCCGCTGCAAGACTCTCGACGGCCTCGTCCTGCGCACCCCCCTTCGCCCGCGCAGCATCATCGCCGATCCCGCCGTCGCCGACTATGTCCGCCACATGGCCGGCCGCCATCCCGACAACGACCGCCTCGAAACCGACCGCCTGACCTACCAGCGCGAACTCCTGGCCGACCTGTTCAGCTTCCACCGCCTGCGCTACCACCTCAACGCCCTGCTGGAACTCGCCGACCTCCACCAGACCAGCCTTCTCCCCGGCCTCGTCGAACTTTTCGGCCGCCTGCACGACACCGCCCGCGACGACCTCCTCGCCGTCGGCGAAAAATTCCTGGCCCAGATCGACCGCCTCCTCGCCGGCCATCCCGACGCCGAAACCCATCCCGCCCTCCGCGAACGCCTTCAAAAAGCCGCCGGCTACTTCGAAGACCGCCTCCTGCACGGCCTCCTCGAGCCCCTGGCCGATGCCGATCTCGATCTCGACAACCAGGCCCTGCGCCGGCAGCTTCTCAACGCCCGGGAAAAGGCCGCCACCGAGGCGCGCATCAAACTCGCCGGCATCCGCGCCTGCGCCGACGGCTTTCACGTCCAGGCCCTCCTGGCCGCCCGTTCCGCGGCGGCCCTCGACGTGCCCCCCGCCGCCCGCGGCAGCAAAGCCCGCCGCAAAGGCAAGACGCCCGCCGACGCCATCGACACCACCAGCGCCCCCGCCCGCCCCGAACTCTTCGAGGCCCTCCGCGCCTGGCGCGCCGAACAAGCCGCCGCCCAAGGCGTCCCCGCCTACCACCTCTTCTCCCAGAAAACCCTCTACGCCCTCGCCGCCGCCGCCCCCAAAACCCAGGCCAAACTCTCCGGCATCCACGGCATCGGCCCCAAAAAACTCGCCCGATACGGCGACGCCCTCCTCGACCTCGTCCGCCAATACGCCTGAGCGCCCGCCCTTCCCCCGCTCCGCCGCCTTTGCTAGGATGCGGCCGATGAATTGCAATGTCCTAAGACCCCCACCCCCTTGCGGGGCGGGTAAATCAGTAAGACCCCCACCCCCTTGCGGGGTGGGCAAATCAGTAAGACCCCCACCCCCTTGCGGGGTGGGTGAATCAGTTCGGTGGCCGACGGCACACCCGCAGCCAGCCTTCTTCACCCGCGGCGCAAGACCGCGGGGGTCCCGGACAAACACTTTTCCACACTGTGGAAAAAAAGCCTGTCCTGCTTCAGCAGGATTTTCCACGGCGTGGAAAAAATGCGAGCCGCGATTCCCCGCAGCGGGGAGGCCTTGATCCATGCCGATTCTGTCCAGCATCGGACGCCGCTCGCCGGCATCGCGGCTGCTGATCGCGCTGATCTACGCCGCGCTGGGGCTCGGCGCCCTGGCCATGCTCTATCCGCTCGGCCTCATGGCCGCCGGCTCCACCAAATCCATCGCCGACCTGCGCGACAACGTCCTCGTGCCCCGCTTCCTGGTCTCCGAAGAAGCCCTCTGGCAGAAACACCTCGAAGCGCTCTTCAACGAATCCATGGATGCGCTCAACATCGCCTTCGACACCGACTACATCCGGTTTTCGGACATCCCCCTGCCGCCGCCGGACGCCCCCGGCGCGAATCTCGTTCCGCTCTGGCGCGACTTCCTGGCCGGCGGGCATCTGCCGCCCGAAGCCATCGCCATCGGCCACTACTGGGCGCCGCAGGCCGGCGCCTTCCCGGCGCAGCTTCGCCGCTTCCGCCGGCATCTGCAGGACACCTACGGATCGCTCGATGCCCTGAACGCCGCAATGGGGACGGATTTCGACGCGTGGTACACGGTGTTCGTCCAGCCGCCGGCCTACCTGTTCCCCTACGCGCGTCCCGACGCCACCCCGCTGGCCGCCGCATTCGACGCCTTCAAGCTCACCGCGCCGGACTGGTGCCGATTCGTCCTGTCGCCGGAAGGATTCTTCAAGAAACTCTACCTCAAGCCCCGCCATTCCCGGGAAATCGCCGCCTACAACGCCGCGCACGGCACCGCGTACGCGTCGTACGCCGAAGTCCCTCTTCCCCGCGACTTCCCCTCCAACGCCCCCCCCCTCGAACAGGAGGAATGGCGCGACTTCACCGCCAACACCCTCTCGCCCCTGTGGAGCACCCGCGGCGTGCTCGATACCCCCGAAACCCGCTGGCGCGATTGGCTCGCCGAGCGTCAGGAATCAGGAGTCAGGAGTCAGGAGTCAGAAGAGAATTCCGCCATTCTGAATTCTTCATTCTTCATTCTCAATTCTCGCTCCGCGCCCATGCCCCAGTTCGCGCACCACGCCGCGCTCTTCCGCGAGCACAAGGCGGACATCCGTCGCGAACTGCTGACGCGCAACTTCCGGACCGTGCTCGACTATCTGCTGTTCCACGGCCGCGGCATCCTCAACACCGCCATCTACTGCACGCTGGCCGTGCTGCTCGCCCTGCTCGTCAATCCCCTCGCCGCCTACGCCCTCAGCCGCTTCAAGCCCTCTGCCGGGCCCCAGATCCTCCTGTTCCTGATGCTGACCATGGCTTTTCCCCACATGGTCACCCAGATCCCCGTCTTCATTCTGCTGCGCGAACTCGGCCTGCTCAACACCTTCGCCGCCCTCCTCCTGCCCGGCATGGCCAGCGGATACTCCATCTTCCTCCTCAAGGGCTTCTTCGATTCCCTGCCCCAGGAACTCTACGAATCCGCCCAGCTCGACGGCGCCGGCGAATGGACCCTGTTCTGGCGCCTCACCATGCGCCTGTCCACCCCCATCCTCTCCGTGATCGCCCTGCAGGCCTTTTCCGTCGCCTACGCCAATTTCATGTACGCCCTGCTCATCTGCCAGGACCCGAAAATGTGGACGCTGATGGTCTGGCTCTACCAGTTGCAGCAGCGATCCGGCCCCGGCGTCGTCCAGGCCTCCCTGCTCATCGCCGCGCTGCCCACCCTGGCCGTCTTTCTCGCCTGCCAGCGCGTCCTCCTGCGCGGCATCGTCGTCCCCGTCGAGAAATAACCCCCCCGGAATTTGTCTCGGTTATAATTATAAGCGAGACAAATCCCGGCGGACCGGATTCGCCTCCACCCTCCCCCGGCGGGCAAGGAAAAGGCCGGGGCAACGGCCCCGGCCTGTGGTATCGCTGGATGAAACGGATTATTCCACCAGGTCAATCAGATTGCGCACGGCGCTGTTGTCCTCGCCGCCGCCGGAGGCCGGCTCCGCCGCCGGGGCGGAATCCCCGCCGCCGTTGGAAGACGACTTCTGCCCGCCGCGGTTGCCGTTCCGGTCGCCCCG
>JAHDSS010000406.1 GCA_018432565.1 Kiritimatiellia bacterium | reverse complement strand
TATACAGGCTCCGGGTAAGAGCCTGCTGTTATTGATCGGGATTGCCTGTGCAACCGTTTTGATAGAGAGCCCATTTGGTGGATAGACACAAAAATGGCGTACCTGCAGGGAGTCGAACCCCGAACCTTCTGATCCGTAGTCAGATGCTCTATCCAATTGAGCTACAGGTACGCGACAGGGTGTAGGTTGTACACCAGCCCGCCGTCTTTGGCAAGCCCCCCTCCCCCGTTTTTTCCGGCCGGCAGCGGATTCCCGCTTCAGCGCCCGGAAAACACCATGGCGAGCACGAACGGTTCAGTCTTCCGACTCTTCAGCAGACTCTGCCGCCGCGTCGCCCGACTCGTCCGCGGGTGCCGCCGCGGGGGCCTCCGGTTCGTCATAGCGCACGTCGCCGCGGGCCTTGTGGCGGCGATGCCACTTCCAGTACTTGCGGATGACGACGCTGTCGGGCGGGACGCTCTTGAATTCGCCCTGGATCCGGAAGCGATAGGTCACGTCCAGGTTGTCCGCCGCCCCCGTCAGGCGCTCCGCCATCTCCGGGGGAACATCTTCATAGGTCAGAGTCTGATCGTCCCACAGGCGGAAAAACAGCGACTGATCTTCGCCGTAGCGGATGAAGGAAAACATTTCCGAGGTGCCGATGACGCGGCCTTCCTCCACCACAGGCTCGGGTTCTGCGGGCTCTTCTGCCGGCAGCTCTTCGCCGGCCGACTCGCCGTCTTCGGTCCCGGATTCATCCATCTCTTCCGGCGGGGGCGCCTTCAAGGCTTCGATTTCCGCCTCCAGCCGGGCGACGGCCTCGGCTTTTTCCTTCTTCAGGCGGTCAAGGGTCTTCTCGAGACGTGCCTTCTGTTTGTCGGCGGCTTCAGCCGCCGCCTGGGCCTCTTCGGTGGCCTGGGCCAGATCGGCCTGGACCTTCGCGAGGGCTTCGCCCGACGCCGCCAGTTCCCGGGACAGCGCGTCGGCCTGCGTCGTCTGCTCATTGACCTGCTGGGTCAGCGTGGCCACTTCATTCCGGGCCGAGGACGCCTGGGTCTCGGCGGCATTCAGGCTCTCGCGGGTACTGGCCAAATCCTGCTGCGTCGCCTGGATGGCCGCCGTCGTCCGCTCCACCACGCCGGCCAGCACGTCGGGCGTTTTCAGCAAATCAGCCGTCAATTCCTGAACCGCGGGCGCGGCCGGGGCTTCAGCCTCCGCCGGCGCCTCGCCTTCAACCGCCGGCGCGGGCTCCGGGGCCGGAGTCGCCACGGCGACGTCCTGGATTCCCGCCGTGCCCGCCACCTGCACCACGGCGGCGCGCAGGGCCGCGGCCTGGCCGGACTGCTGTCCGCCCCACAGACCCAGGACAACGGCGGCGACCGCCAGCACCCCCGCCAATCCCCATGCCACGATTCCAAGAATATTGACTTTGTCCTTGCCTGCCATGAAAACCTCCTCGGGTGTACTCGGTTATGCTGAATTGGACTCCATGCCGTCCGGATTGTCAATCCCGCATCCGGCGGTTGCATCCGGCCGGCCGCAACTTCGTCGGTCAGGGCAGCCGGGCGCCGCAGACCTTGCAGAAGGCGGCATCCCGATCGTGCCCCGTCCGACCGCAGGCCGGGCAGGTCCGGCGGCCGGCAGAATCCTCCCGGACCCGCCCGAATTCCACGGTCACGATGCCGGTGGGCACGGCGATGATGCTGTAGCCCAGAACCATGACCAGCGACGCCAGGGTCTGTCCGGCCACCGTCTGGGGAGCGATGTCGCCGTACCCCACCGTGGTCAGGGTGACCACGGCCCAGTAGATGCTGACGGGAATGCTGGTGAATCCGTTCCCGGCTCCTTCGATGAGGTACATCAGGGTTCCGATCATGACCACCAGCGCCCCCACCGCCATCAGGAAGACGGTGATTTTCTGCCGGGAAGCCGCCAGCGCCCGCCAGATGGTGTCGCCGGCCTGCACGTAGCGGCCCAGCTTCAGGATGCGGAAGACCCGCAGCAGGCGCAGCACCCGCACCACCAGGAAATAGTGCGAGGAAAACGCCATCAGGCCCAGATAGGTCGGCACCACGGCCAGAAAGTCCACGAAACCGAAAAAGCTTCGGGCGTAGCGGGAGGGCCGGCGCAC
>JAHDSS010000448.1 GCA_018432565.1 Kiritimatiellia bacterium | reverse complement strand
CATGGCCGGGAGATCCATACCGTCGCGGAGGAGAACGGAACCGAACTGTTGTACGAGGCGTCGGTCGGCGGCGGCATTCCGATCGTCAAGGCCCTTCGCGAAGGGCTGGCGGCCAACCGGATCGAAAGCCTCTACGGCATTCTGAACGGGACCTGCAACTACATCCTGACCCGGATGGAAGAAGAACACCTGCCGTTCGACGAGGTGCTGTCGGCGGCGCAGGCGGCGGGCTACGCCGAGGCGGAGCCGAGCCTGGACATTGACGGACACGACACCGCGCACAAGGCGGCGGTGCTGGCCTCGCTGGCCTACGGCTGCATCGTGCCGCTGGACAAGGTGCAGGTGTCGGGCATCCGCGGGATGTCGGCGGCGGACATCCTCTATGCCGCGGAGATGGGCTACCGTATCAAGCTGCTGGCGATCATCCGGGGCGGGGCGGAGGGCGTCGAAGTGAGCGTGCAGCCGACGCTGGTGGAGCACCGGCATCCGCTGGCCACGGTGTCCGGGGTGTACAACGCCGTGCTGGTGCACGGGGACATCGTGGGCACCACCCTGTACTACGGGCGCGGCGCGGGCCGCGCCGCCACGGCGAGCGCGGTGGTGGCCGACCTGGCCGACGCCGCGCTGAACCTGCGGGCGGGCGGGCGTCGCCGCGATTTGAGCGGCGTGCACGCCCGGACCCCGGTGGTGTTCCGCGATCCGGGCGGGATCGTCGCCCGCCACTATGTGCGGTTCTCCATGAAAGACCAGCCCGGCACCCTCGCGAAGGTGGCCGCCGTGCTGGGCGCCCACGGCATCGGCATCGATTCCGTGATGCAGCAGGAGGCGCCGGCGGATGCGGAATACGTGCCGGTGATTTTCGTGACCGGGAAGGCGGCGGAGCGGGCGCTGGCCGACGCGCTGACGCAGATCCAGGCGCTGGACGGCGTGATTGACCGCGCGCCGGTGCGCTATCGGATTGAGGATTCCGATTGAACAGACCAACCAGGAGAAGACGACCCATGGGCTTGTATGTACAGAAATACGGCGGCAGTTCGGTGGCGGACGCCGAATGCATGCGCCGGGTGGCGCGGCGCATCCGCGACACGCAGGCGGCCGGCAACCAGGTGGTGGTGGTGGTGAGCGCCATGGGCGACACGACCGACGACCTGATCGCGCTGGCGAAGCAGGTCAACCCCGAGCCGAACGAGCGGGAGATGGACAGCCTGATGGCCACGGGCGAGATGGCGTCGAGCGCCATCCTGACGATGGCCCTGCACGCGCTCGGCGTGAAGGCGATTTCGATGACCGGCCACCAGGCGGGCATCCGGGTGGACGGCACGCACCTGAAGGCGAAGATCCAGGCGATCGATCCCAAGCGGATCCATCGGCACCTGGACCAGGGCTGCGTCGTGGTGGTGGCGGGCTTCCAGGGCACCAACCCCCGCCAGGACATCGCCACGCTGGGGCGCGGCGGGTCCGACACGACGGCGGTGGCCCTGGCGGCCGCGCTGAAGGCCGACCGCTGCCAGATTCTGAAAGACGTGGACGGCGTGTTCACGGCCAATCCGCGCGTGGTGCCCGGCGCCCACAAGCTGGACGCCATCACCTACGACGAGATGCTGGAGCTGGCGAGCTGCGGGGCCGAAGTTTTGCAGTCGCGCGCGGTCGAGTTCGCCAAGAACTACGGCGTGGTGCTGGAAGTGGTATCGAGTTTTGAAGTCAAGCCCGGCACGCTGGTGCAGGAGGAGGTCGAAGAGATGGAAAAGATGATCATTCGCGGCATTGCCGCCGACAAGAACCAGGCCAAGGCGACGCTGCTGGGCGTGCCGGACACCCCCGGCGTGGCCGCGCGCGTCTTCAAGGCGCTGGCGGCGGCCCACATCAACGTGGACATGATCGTGCAGAACGTCAGCGCGGCGGGCATCACGGACCTGTCGTTCACGGTGCCGAAGGACGAAATCGTCCAGACGCGCCGGGCGATCGAGCCGCTGGTCAAGGCGGTGCGGGCGACGGGCCTGAATTTCGACGAAGACATCGCCAAGGTCAGCCTGGTCGGCGTGGGCATGAAGAGCCACTCCGGCGTGGCCTACAAGATGTTCGACGTCCTGGCGGCCCACAAGGTCAACATCGAGATGATCTCGACCTCCGAAATCAAGATTTCGGTGGCGATCCGCTCGCGGGACGCGGACCGCGCGGTCCGCGCACTGCATACGGCGTTCGGGATGGATGCGAAGAAGCGCGCTCCGGCGGCCAGGCGGGGGGCCAAAAAAGCCCCCGCGAAGAAGGCCGCCCGGAAAGGGAAGTAACCGGTCAGGCGGGGCGGCGGCGCCCCGGGGAGATCCGCCATGAAGAAGGTCACGGTCTACGACACGACGCTGCGCGACGGCGCTCAGGGCGAAGGCATCAACTTTTCGCTGCCGGCCAAGGTGCGCATCGCGCGAAGCCTGGACGAGTTCGGGATCGACTACATCGAAGGCGGATTCGCGGCCTCGAACCCGAAGGACATGGCGTTCTTCGAGGAAATGCGCCCGGTGAAGCTGAAGCACGCGAAGCTGGCGGCGTTCGGCAGCACGCGGCGCGCCAAATTCAAGGCGGAGGAGGATCCCGGGCTGGCGGCGATCCTGCAGACCGGCGCGCCCGTGGCGACGCTGTTCGGCAAGAGCTGGCTGCTGCACGTGGAGAAGGTGCTCCACACCACGGCCGATGAAAACCTCCGGATGATCGCCGACTCGGTGCGGTATCTGAAGGCCAAGGGGCTGGAGGTCATCTACGACGCCGAGCATTTCTTCGACGGGTACCTCGACAACCCCGAATACGCGATGCAGACGCTGGAGGCGGCGGCGGAGGCCGGCGCGGACGCGCTGGTGCCGTGCGACACCAACGGCGGGCGGCTGACGTCCGAGATCGTGACGATCATGGCCGAGGTGGCGAAACGGTT
>JAHDSS010000358.1 GCA_018432565.1 Kiritimatiellia bacterium | reverse complement strand
GGAGGAAATCCGCCATGTTCTCTCGGGGCTGCCGCCTGACGACCGCACGGCGCTGTTCGAGGAGCTGCCCGCCCGCGTCACCCAGGGCCTGCTCGGGCTCCTCAACGAACAGGACCGCAAGAAAGCCCTGACCCTGCTGAGCTATCCGTCCCACAGCGTCGGCCGCCTGATGACCGACCGCTATGTCAAGGTCCGCCCCGAGTGGTCCGTCGCCCAGGCCATGGATCATCTGCGCAAGACCGGTTTCGACTCCGAAACCATGACGATGATCTACATCACCGACGACAAGGGGCGGCTGACCGACGAGCTGCGCCTGCGCAAGCTCCTGCTGGCCGATCCCTCGGCCCGCGTCGCCGACCTGCTCGACGGACACTTCGCCTGCCTGCAGTCCCTCCAGGACCAGGAGGAAGCCGTCCAGGTCTTCCAGAAATACGATCTCTACGCCCTGCCCGTCGTGGATGCCGACGGCATCCTCCTGGGCATCGTCACCGTGGACGACATTCTCGATGTCGCCGAAGAGGAAGCCACGGAGGACTTCCACAAACTGGCCACCGTGCGCCCCCTGCAGGTCAGCCTGAAGGAAGCCACTCTCGGCCTGCTCTTCCGCAAGCGCATCGGCTGGCTGCTGGGTCTGGTCGTGGTCAACATTTTCACGGGAATGGGCATCAAGCTCTTCGAACTTACCATCGCCAAGCTGGCCGCCCTGGTGGCGCTGCTGCCCCTGCTGATCGGCAGCGGCGGCAACGCCGGCGCCCAGGCCGCCACCCTCGTGGTCCGCGCCATCGCCACCGGCGAGATCGACACCGGCGACTGGTGGCGCATCTTCCTGCGCGAAATCGGCGTCAGCCTCTGTATCGGCCTGGCCATGGCCTCGGCCGCGTTCTTCCTGGGCTGGATGCTCGGCAGTCTCCAGGTGGCGGTGATTGTCGCCATCAGCATGGTGGCCGTGGTCGTCATGGGCAGCCTGACGGGCATCCTCCTGCCCATGGGGCTCAACCGCCTGCGCCTCGATCCCGCCACCGCCAGCGTCCCGCTCATCACGTCTGTCGCCGACATCCTCGGCGTCCTGATCTATTTCTCCATCGCCACCGCCATCCTGGCCTTCTGAAAGGAGCCCGCCATGACGCCCGACCGCCTCCCCGTCCTTCTGCTGGCCGCCCTCTTCCTGGCCGCTTCCGCCTCCGCCCAGCGCACGGAGTTCCAGCGCCGGAAATTCGACCGCTCCCGCTTTGAACGCCCGGCCGCCGCCGTCCGCCCGGATCTGCCGGACCCCGCGCCTGAACCCGCTTTTCCCGCGCCCGCTCCCGCGGCGCCGTCCCCCGCCGAACCGGCCTTCCCCCCGCCCGCCGCGTCGCCTTCGACGGAATCGGCACCCGCCGAGACCGCTGCCGAAGACGCCTCTGCCGGCGCACCGCCGGCCGCCGCAGGCAGCAACTCGTGGGGGTCTTCCTGGACCCCGCGCCCGCCCGCCGTGGACCCGGCGCTGCAGGCGCTGATTGACGCCCCCCATTTCGACGGACTCCCCACCAAGATCTCCAAGGATCCCCGCGACCACGAAGAACTGCTGGCCCTTCAGAAACAAACCGGCGCCTGCCTGTTCCTGTATTTCAAGAATCCCTACGTCACCAGCGAAAGCGGACTGTGCGGCTGGTATGAAAAACACGTCGCCGGCGACATGGGCTGGCGCAAGGCCATGCGCTATTATCTGCAAATGGAAATCACCCTGCCCGGCAAGAAGGACGCCCAGGAACTCGCCGCCCTCTACCGGGTCACCAAAACCCCGGCCCTGCTCGTGGTCCAGCCCGGCAGCACCCGCCCCGGGCGCCTCTGGCCGTTCGAGAAAAATCCCGGCGAAGGCATGAAGGTCAAGGAAATGGACGCCATCCTCCAGGAACTCAAGGCCGCCAGCACCCCCGCCTACGCCGAGTTGTTCTGATTCATGACCCGCGCCGCCCCATTCCTCGCCATTGCGCGGCTGGCCGCCATCGAAGCCATCCGGCGACCCGTGTTCCTGCTGGTATCCCTCTCCAGCCTCGCCGGCATCCTGCTGCTGCCCCTCCTGCTCCATTACACCCTCGGCGATTCCGCCCGCATCATCCGCGACAGCGCCCTCGCCTTCCACTTCCTCGGCGGCATGCTCCTCGGCACGCATGCCGCCGCCGAAGGCTTTTCCCGCGAACTCCGCCGCGGCACCGCCGCCGCCATCCTGTCCAAGCCCGTCTCCCGCGCCGGATTCTTTCTGGCCCGGGCCGCCGGCATCGCCGCCGCCCTCGTCCTGTTCTCGCTGGCCGCGCTCGCCGCGACCCTCCTGGCGGTGCGCGCCGGCGCCAGCGACCTGCGGCTGGACTGGACAGCCGAGCTGCCCGGCCTGCTCGCTCTGCTGGCCGCCCCCGCCCTGGCCGGCGCCTGGAACCACCGGACCCGCCGCCCCTTCGCCTCCGCCGCCTTCTTCCTGCTCCTGGGCCTGCTGCTGCTGGCCGTCGCCGCGTCCGCCTGCTTCTCCACCCCGCTCGACCGCCTGGCGTTCCCGCACAACTTCGCCTGGGAAATCCTCGCCGTCGGGTTTCTGCTGACTCTGTGTCTCGCCATGGCCGCCGCGCTGGCCGCCGCCCTCGCCACCCGCCTGGACCCTTCTCCGGTTCTGCTCCTGTGCGCCGTCGTCTTTCTGGCCGGCATCGCCGCCGATTCGTTCCTCGGTCCGCACCTCTCCGGTTCCGCCCTCGCGCGGACCGCCTACGCCGTCCTGCCCAACGTCCAGGCGTTCTGGCTGGTGGACGCCCTCGATGCCGGCGCCGCCATCCCCGGCGCCTACTTCCTGACGGCGACCGCCTATGCCGCCGCCTGGTCCGCCGCCGTCCTCGCCGCCGGCGCCGCCTCCTTCCACCGCCTGGAGATCGCCTGATGCCCCCCTCTCTCATGAACGCCATCCACGCCGAACATCTCTCCAAGACCTTCCGCGACTTCTGGCGCCGCCCCCGCGTGGACGCCGTCCGCTCCATCTCCTTCGATGTCCCCGCCGGGCAGATCTTCGGCCTGCTCGGCCCCAACGGCTCCGGAAAATCCACCACCATCAAAATGATCCTGGGCCTGCTGTTTCCAACGGCCGGCTCGATTGAGGTCCTCGGCGCCTCCCCCCGCTCCACCGCCGTCAAACGCCGCATCGGCTACCTCCCCGAAGAATCCTACCTCTATCCCCAC
This sequence comes from Kiritimatiellia bacterium, assembly GCA_018432565.1. Lineage (GTDB taxonomy): Bacteria > Verrucomicrobiota > Kiritimatiellia > CAIQIC01 > Lenti-01 > JAAZFE01. The sequence continues at coordinate 3,720 of JAHDSS010000358.1, read as the reverse complement.
CTGACGCCCCTCGAAACCCTGACCTTCTACGCCCGCCTGTTCCGGCTGCCCCCCGACACCGCCCGCACGCGCATTGACCAGCTGCTCGACATGACCGGGCTTTCGCACGCCCGCCACCGGCCTGTCGGCGGATTTTCCAAAGGCATGGCCCGCCGCATCGGCCTCGCCCAGGCTCTCCTCAACGACCCCGATCTCGTCATTCTCGACGAACCCACCGCCGGACTCGATCCCCAGGGCACCCGCCAGGTCAAGGACCTCATCCTCGCCCTGGTCGCCCGCGGAAAAACCATCCTGCTGACGTCCCACCTGCTGGCCGATGTCGAAGACGTCTGCCACCAGGTCGCCATCCTGTTCAACGGACGCCTCCTCGCCCAGGGAACCCTCGACTCCCTGCTAACGCTGAAAGACAAAACCACGCTGACCTTCCCCACCCCCCCCGATCCCGTCACGCTCCAGCGGCTTCTGGAATCCGTCCGCGCGGCCCTGGGCGCCGATCCCGAACTCGACCATCCCCGCCAGGCCCTCGAACCCTACTTCCTGCAGATCGTCCGGGACGCCGCCCGCCGGCAGTCGTCCGATCTCTCCGGCGCCGCCCCCCATCCGCCCCTGGCCCCTTTCCTGCGGCAGCGCGACGGCGGCACGGACGCGGCGCCTGCCCGCTGAACGGAAGCGCTATCTTCCGTTGGGCCGGTCGAATACCAGCCCGCACCATTCGCCGTCGCCGTCGCGCCGGATTTCCCGGGCGCCCAGCCGGACGAACGCCTCGGCCACGCTGTCGCCTTCGCTCTCCCGGATGCCGGTCGCAATCAGCCGCTTCCGGGCCGCCGCCCACAACCCCGCCGCCGCTTCGATCAGGACGCCCGTCAGGATGTTGGCGCAGACGACATGGGCGGGGCGGCGGCACCAGCCGGCCGCCAGCACATCCCCGGCATAGAACCGGATGCGGCCGCGGGGCAGCCGGTTCAGCGCGGCGTTCTTCCGGCTCATCGCCACGCAGACGGGGTCGTGATCGAACGCCTCGATTCTCGGCACCCCGAGCCGGGCCGCGGCAATCGCCAGAATCCCGCTGCCGGTGCCCGCATCCAGCAGCGACCGCGGCCGCCGTTCCGCGCAGGCGGCCTCCAGCTCTTCCAGGCAGAACCGGGTGGTGAAGTGCCCGCCCGTGCCGAAACTCAGCCCCGGATCGATCTTCAGGTTGATCCGCTTGCGGTCCGGCGCCTGTTCCCACACCGGCACGATCCGCAGGGTCCGGCCGATGTCCCGGGTGTGGAAATGATGCCGCCAGAACGTGGTCCACTGGGCTTCGTGGCAGGCCATGGCCCGGGCCCCCGACAGCGCGACATGCCCCGGCAGGCGCCGGCGGCGGGCCTCGGCTTCTTCGGGCGTGTCGAAATAGATTTCCACCACGGCCCGCGTTCCGCGCGGCGCTTCCAGGGTCACCGGCTCCCGCCCCCACTGCTCCCGCACCCAGTCGCAGAACGCCTCCGCCGCGTCCTTCGCCAGCACCACTTCCAACCTGCCGCAGCTGCCGTTCATTCCCGCACGATAGCCGGTTCCGCCCCGAACTCAAGCCCGGCTTGTCACGCCCGCGCCCTCCCGCTATAGTCCCCGTTTCGTATCCCCATGACCGACATCCAGCAGCCATCTCTGTTCGACGACTCCGACGGCGCCCCGCGCCGGAAGCGGAAAAAAGCCAACGCGCCCGCGCCGGCCGCCCCCCCGCCCGCCGCCCCGTCCCCGCCTCCGCCGTCCTCGGATGAAAAGGAACTGCCCGACGGGCCGCTGCACCGGCTGATGGACGACAACTTCCTGCAGTACGCCTCGTACGTCATCCGCGACCGCGCCATCCCGGAAATCGAAGACGGCCTCAAGCCGGTCCAGCGCCGCATTCTGTATTCGCTGAACCAGAACGACGACGGCCGTTTCATCAAGGTCGCCAACATCGTCGGCTACACGATGCAGTTCCATCCCCACGGCGACGCTTCCATCGGCGACGCCCTCGTCACCCTCGTCAACCGCGGCTACCTGATCGAAGGCCAGGGCAACTTCGGCAACCTCCATACCGGCGATCCCGCCGCCGCCCCCCGCTACATCGAATGCCGCCTCACCGATCTGGCCGCCACCCAGCTCTTCAACGACGACCTCACCGACTTCATCCCCACCTACGACGGCCGCCGCAAGGAGCCCGTCGTGCTGCCCGCCAAGCTGCCCCTGCTGCTGATGCTCGGCGCGGAGGGCATCGCCGTCGGCCTGTCCACCCGCATCCTCCCGCACAACTTCGGCGAACTCCTCCAGGCCCAGATCGCCATCCTCCAGAAGAAACCGATCAAGCCCCTGCTGCCGGACTTTCCCCAGGGCGGACTGATCGACGCGCGCGAATACGACGAAGGCCGCGGCAAGGTCCGCCTGCGCGCCGTCCTGGACCAGAAGGACGAGGCCACCCTGGTGATCCGCGAACTGCCCTACGGCGTCACCACCGAATCCCTCATCGCCTCCATCGAAGACGCCGCCAAGAAAGGCAAGATCAAGACCAAGGCCATCCGCGACTATACCGCCGGCCAGGTCGAAATCGAAATCGCCCTGGCGAACGACGCCGACATCCAGCAGGCCGTCCAGGCGCTCTATGTCTTCACCCAGTGCGAAGTGTCCGCCTCCCTGCGCCCCATCGTCATCCGCGACCAGCGCCCCGTCGAACTGTCCGTCCACGACATCCTGCGCCACAACACCAAACGCCTGGTGGACCTCCTGCGCAAGGAACTCCAGATCGAACGGAAAAAAATCGACGAAGCCCTCCAGTCCGCCTCGCTCGTCCGGCTCTTCATCGTGCACCGCCTCTACAAGCGCATCGAGGAATGCACCACCGCCCCGGAGGTCAAGCAGGCCATCCTGGACGGCCTGGCCCCCTTCCGCGACCAGCTCCGCCGCGACATCACCGGGGCCGACCTCGACATGCTCCTGGCCATCCCGATCCGCCGCATTTCGCTCTACGACATCAATAAATCCCGCAAGGAGGAGGACGACCTCCTCGCCGACTTCGACGCCGTCGAGAAAAACCTCACCGACGTCACCGGCTACACCATCAAGTACCTCAAAAATCTCTACCGCGACTACGCCGATCTCTTCCCCCGCCGGACCCGGGAAGCCCGGTTCGACGCCATTGAAATCCGCGAACTGACCGCCAAGGAGCATCAGATCGTCCTCGACCGGGAGCGCGGCTACCTCGGATACGGCGACGTGGACGGCGAACCCGCCTTCCACTGCTCGTCCTACGACAAGATCATTCTCGTCTGGAACGACTGCCGCTACCGCGTCACCCCTCCCCCCGAAAAGCTCTTCGTGGACAAGAATCTGCTCTATGCCGCGATTTTCGACCGCGACCGCGTCATGACCCTCGTGTACGAAGCCGGCGGCATCACGCATCTGAAGCGCTTCGCGTTCGGCGGCGTCATTCAGAACAAGGACTACTTCTGCGCGCCCGAGGCGGAAAATCCAAAAGCCCTGTTTTTCTCCGACGACGCTCCGGCCACCCTGTACGTCAAGTACGCCCCCCGCAAGGGCCAGCAGATCCACCAGCAGGAGTTCGATCCCGCCAAGGTCGTCGTCCGCACCCCCAAGACCCGCGGCATCCAGATGACCACCAAGCGCATCGCCTCCATCGCCACCCAGAAGCCCCGCAACTGGGACGACAAGGCCGGCCCCAAAGGCGCCTTGTTGAATTAG